>NZ_CALINL010000122.1 GCF_938045225.1 uncultured Campylobacter sp. | reverse complement strand
GATAAAATCAGGTGAAGGTTAAACAAAAATTGATTTCTTCTTAAGAGTTTTCTAACAAACGAAAGCAAGCCGCATCCTTTAAATTTTGATTTTGATTATTTTTAAAACTCGTGATTATATTGATTAATACTTAAGAAATTGTTAAGTCCAAAAAGCATTAATCCCGCATTTAGCAAATTTGAGATAAAATCGCTCAAATTTAAATAAGGAAAAAATATGAGCGATATCGGCGTAGTGGTGCTTGCCGCGGGGCTTGGCACAAGGATGAAATCAACCAAACCAAAGGTGCTTTTCGAGCTTTGCGGAGAGCCGATGATTATCCATATTTTGCGCAAGGCTTATGAGATCAGTAGCGACGTGAGCGTAGTTTTGAGCTATCAAAAAGAGCTCGTCGAAGCCAAAATCAAAGAGATTTTCCCTCAAACTAAAATTTACGAGCAAAATTTAAAGGATTTCCCGGGCACTGCGGGCGCGCTAAAAAACATCCCGTTAAATAGCGAAAAAACGCTGATTTTGTGCGGAGATATGCCGCTTATAAAAACCAACGACCTAATCCGTCTAAGCGCTGGCAACGCGGACATCGCTCTTAGCGTTTTTGAGGCGGCAGATCCGTACGGCTACGGCCGCGTGATCATAAATAACGGCAAAGTAGAAGCCATCGTCGAGCAAAAAGACGCGACCGAGACGCAAAAAATGATAAAAAGCGCAAACGCCGGCTGCTACTGCTTTAAAAGCGAAGTTTTGCGCGAGATTTTACCCCTCATCGGTAACGAAAACTCGCAGAAAGAATTTTACCTAACCGACGCGATAAAAATCGCAAACGAGCGCAGCCTAAAATGCTGGGCTATCAGCGTCGAAGAGCAAAATTTCATGGGCATAAACGATAAATTTCAGCTCAGTATCGCCCAAAATTTGATGCAGGACGAAATCAAGAAAAATTTAATGAAAAGCGGCGTGCTAATGCGGCTACCAAACAGCGTCTATATCGACTCTAGAGCCAAATTTGAAGGCGAATGCGTCATCGAAGAAAACGTAAGCGTCATCGGAGCATGCGTCATCAAAAACTCCGTCATCAAAAGCGGCTCAGTCGTAGAAAACTCCATCATCGAGGACTCAGACGTCGGCCCGCTCGCGCACATACGCCCAAAATGCGAGATCAAAAATACCCACATCGGAAATTTCGTCGAGCTAAAGGCAGCCAGGCTAAACGGCGTTAAAGCAGGCCACCTAAGCTATCTGGGCGACTGCGAGATAGGCAGCGGAACAAACGTAGGCTGCGGCACGATCACGTGCAACTATGACGGCAAAGCTAAGCACAAAACGATAATCGGCAAAAACGTCTTTATCGGCTCGGACACCCAGCTAGTAGCCCCCGTAAAAGTCGGCGACGACGTGCTAATAGCTGCAGGAAGCACCGTAACTAGCGACGTACCAAGCGGCGCGCTAGCCATCAGCCGCACGAAACAGGTAAATAAAGAAGGCTTTTTCTATAAATTTTTTAACGACGCGAAAAGCGACGAAAATGCTAAAAAATAAAAAAATTTTGCTCGCGGTTTGCGGCAGTATCGCTTTTTATAAGGCTTATGAGATCTTATCCGCGCTAAAAAAAGAGGGTGCGGACGTGCGAGTTATGCTTAGTGAAGGAGCGCTCAAATTTTGCTCTGAAGCGGGCTTTGAGGCGCTGTGCGAGCATAAAATTTTAACCTCGCGCACGGAGAGTTGGCAGGACGGGCTAAATCACATCGCCTACGCCAAAACCGATCTAATCCTCATCGCGCCTGCTAGCGTAAATACGATAAACAAGCTTGCAAGCGGCATTTGCGATAACGTATTCATGCAGACTCTGATCGCTAGCCCGGCCCCCATACTCATCGCGCCGGCAGCCAACGACAAAATGCTAAATCACTTCGCCACGCGCAAAAATTTCGAGTTTTTAGCGGAAAACGGCGCGAGATTTATCGAGCCGGTAGAAAAAACTCTAGCCTGCGGCGACATGGGCAAAGGCGCGTTGGCAGACGTTTCTACGATCATCTACGAAACAAAAAGAATGCTAACGGAGCCAAAATTTAAAGGGCAAAAAGTGATCGTAACGGGCGGTGCCACGAGCGAAAAGATCGACAACGTAAGAGCCGTAACGAATCTATCCAGCGGTAAGATGTCGCGAGCACTTGCCGACGCATTTTACTACGCGGGTGCAGACGTGACGCTGATAGCTAGCTTTGAGGCGGCGAACGCGCCTTATAAAACGCTCAAATTTCAAAGCTCGGCGGAGCTAAAAGAGCTGCTACACGCAAATTTGACGGACGCAAATTTGCTCGCGATGGCGGCTGCGGTTAGCGACTATACTCCAAAAACCAAATTTGAAGGCAAGCTAAAAAAGCAAAATTTAGGCGAAATTTGGACGCTGGAGCTAGTGCAAAACGATGACGTTTTGGGCTCTTTGAAAGACTTTAAAAACGTCAAAAAAATCGGCTTTAAAATGGAAATGGACGGCGCAAACGCCATGCAAAACGCAAAAAATATGCTTGAGAAAAAAAGCCTTGACGCCGTTTGTCTAAATGTGCTGGGCGGCGATATAAATTTCGGCTCTGATAGCACGCAAATAACCTTTATCACGCGCCATGATGCGCAAAATATCGCGCTAACATCTAAAGAGGACGCGGCGCGCCAAATCGTAAATTTAGCAACCAAGCTATGATAAATCCCGTCTCACGAGTGCAAAAAATCGCAAGCGGCGGCGCGGGCACGGCTCTAAACGCGAGCCTGCCCATCAGTATCAAAGTCGCCGAAAAGACGGGCTACAATCGCTACAATCTAAAAATGGGCAACAAAATCCTAAGCACGAAAAGCATGAAAAGCCTCGACTTGGACGGCGAATACTGGGGCGAGATCGCAAGCGGCACTGAAAATATCGTGATAAGAAATCTCTTTAAAAAGCCGAATTTAGCCTACGCCGCGCCTGAGGGACTCGCGCTGATAGAAAGGCTGATAAGCGAGCCCGATCTAAACTGGTTTTATGAATATATATTTAACGGTCTTAGCGCGGCAGACTCGCGAGAAACGTTTGAAAATCTAGCTCAAATGCTGCTTGCACTACAAAAAAATATCATTAATATTTCGTTTGTTTATAACGGCGCAAAAGGCGTTTTCCAGATGAAATTTGACGGCGCCCGCACGAGTCAAATTTACCTTATTTTTTCAAATTTCGCTCCGATTATTTTTACGCTAAAAGGCGCTCACATAATCAGCGCGCAAACGCCGTTTGACAAGGTCGCGGGACTCTTGCGAGACGAGTTTAGCTGCGAAGCGCAAACGACTCAAAACATCGCCGCTTTCTTTGATCCAAGCGGCAAAATAATTGATTTTAAGGGCTAAAATGAACGAGCTAAATCACCTCGCGATCATCATGGACGGCAACGGCAGATGGGCCAAAAGCCGCGGTTTGCTACGCACCAAAGGGCACGAAACGGGCGCAAACGTCGTGGAACAGATGTGCGAGTTTTGCATCGACGAGGGCGTGGCGATGCTGAGCCTTTATGCATTTAGCACCGAAAACTGGAAGCGCCCAAAGAGCGAAGTAGCGTTTTTGATGGAGCTTTTACATAAATTTCTAGTCTCGAAACGCGATAGTTTTATCAAAAACGGTATCAAATTTAACGTCATCGGCGACGAAAGTCCGCTAAGCGACAAGCTAAAAAACGAGATAGCTGATATCAAAAACGCAACCGCGCAAAATTCTAGACTAAAGCTAAATTTGGCGCTAAACTACGGTGCTAAAGATGAAATTTTAAGAGCTTTTAAAAGATTTTGCGAGAAAAACGGAGGCGAATTTGACGCCCAAAATCTAGCTCTAAATTTAAGCGAAGATAGCCTGCAAGGCTACCTCGACGAGCCCGCGCCCATCGACCTTCTCGTGCGCACGGGCGGCGAGCAGAGACTGTCAAATTTTATGCTTTGGCAGGCCTCATACGCCGAGTTTGCCTTTACGCCTACGCTTTGGCCCGATTTTACGCGCGAGGAGCTAGCCCAGATAACGGCCAAATTTAAGAAAAAAGATAGAAGGTTTGGCGGACTTTAATTGAGCTTTTGACTGCCTCCATCTTTTAAATTTACGTCTTTTTATTTTACCCGCTCGCAAAAAAGGCTTTTAAATTTTACGAGCCAAAAGCCTTGCCGCAACGCCGTTTTGCATAAATTTTAAACCGAAATCTTTAAATTTAAAATCATTCAAGGCAATATTTCGCTAAAATCGCCTTTAAATTTTGTGTTTTATGCTTTTTGCGGCGCAAATAACGAGTCAAATTTTAGCTCAAATCGTGCGGCAAATTTGCACAAACATTACTTAAAAACGTCGCCGCTAGCTCAAAAACAACCGCAAGCAGCCAAATGCATTATAAATTAAATTAGGAGAGTTATGATTTTCGCCGTTGTATTTTTTATTTTATTATTTTTTATCTTGGGCGCCGTAGTCGGCAGTTTTAGCAACGTCCTGATCTACCGCATGCCGCGCGGCGAGAGCATAAATTTCCCTGCCTCGCACTGCCAAAGCTGCAAAACTCCGCTAAAGCCGTATCATAACATCCCGATTTTTGCGTGGCTGTTTTTGCGCGGCAAGTGCGCGTTCTGCGGCGAAAAAATCAGCTTTCAGTATCCTCTAGTTGAGCTTGCTAGCGGCCTGCTTTGCGTGCTTGCGTATTGCATTGAGACATACGGACTTGAGCCTCTTACGGACAGCTTTTACGCCGCGATTTTTAAGGCGGCGATGCTTGGCGTCTGCTTTATCTTACTACTAGCGCTTAGCCTGATCGATTTTCGTTACAAGGCTGTTCCCGATCCGCTGCTTTTTGCCAGCGTTGCATTTTCGCTGCTTTACGGTTTTAATCCGCCCGACTCTTTTGACTCGGATGGGCTTTTATTTGCATTTGATTCGTTTATAAACGCTGCGATTTTTATGTTTGCCTTTTGGCTGCTGCGCGCTGTCGTTAGCCTGACTCTCAAGCGCGAAGCCATGGGCTCTGCGGACATCTTTATCGCGGGCGTTATGGGCGCGATACTAGGCGTCAAGCTCGGCCTCATGGCGATCTATGTCTCGGCGCTACTGACGCTGCCAGCCTACGTCATAGTGCGAAAGCGCGGATACGAGCTGCCTTTCGTGCCGTTTTTGAGCCTTGCCACGCTCATCGTTTACGCGTTTAAGGAGCAGTTTATCTACATATTGGGACTGATTTATGGATAGGACGGCGCGTTATCTTTTCTCAAACTTCCTAAGCACGTTTGCATCGCTATTTGCGACGCTTTTTCTCATCATGTCGATCGTGTTTTTCATCCAGATCGCGCGTATCACGTCATACATCGAGATTACCTTTATAGAGCTTTTTAAACTCTATATGTTTATGCTGCCTAGAGTACTGCTTTTTACCGTACCTATCGCGTTTTTCGCATCGCTTGCGCTCATGTTTTTCAGACTTTCGCGCGAAAACGAGAGCATCGTGCTTTTTACTCTCGGATATTCGCCAGTTAGGATCGCTAAATTTTTCCTCATCGTTAGCGGCGCGGTCTCAATCTTCCTCATCGTCACCGCGATAGTGCTGATCCCTACGGCTGCGGAGCTAAACTCAAATTTCGTCTCTTATAAAAAAACCGTCGCCAAGCTAAATTTGAAAACCACCGAATTCGGGCAAAAATTTTCCGACTGGATGGTCTTTATCCAAAACGAAAAAAACGACGAGAACGGCACTCTTTACGAGGGCGTGACGCTTTATTCGCCAAAAGAAGGCGCACACCGATTCGTCCTTGCTAAAAACGCTCGCCTAACCAACAACAACGCCGTTCTTGAGTTTACGCTATCAGAGGGTAAAATTTACGACATGAGAGACGCCTCGTGGCATAAAACCGACTTTGGCACGATGAAAATCAGCACCGCCCAAGAGGACAGCGTCGCGCAGACGAAGTCGTTTGTGCAGTATTGGCAAATGATGGGCGAGGATAAAAAGCGCGCCAAAGACTTCGCAACCTACGTTCTCATCGCGCTTTTCCCGCTAGCGACGACGCTTTTTGCTTTGAGCCTGGGCATCGTGACTTACCGCTACGAAAAAGGCTTTGTGTATTTTGGGATATTTGGCGTACTTTTTGGCTATTTTACGCTCATTATGCTCTTTAGCTCGCGTGTTTTTGTCGCGATTGCAGCGATATTTTCGCTATTTTTTATCGCCTCTATTTTTAGCTTTAGGGCTAAAATTTTAAAAAGATACTAAGTGCAGCTTAAACTCGTTTTTAGCTACGACGGGTCGAAATTTCAAGGCTCGCAGACACAGCCGCACGAAAATGGCGTTGAGGACGCTCTGGGCGTAGCCCTAGCGCATGTAGGGATCTTTAGCAAAATAATCTCCAGCTCGCGTACAGACAAGGGCGTGCACGCAAACAATCAAGTAGCCTGCGTGGAGTGCGGCGAGCATTTTAAGGACTTTGCGCGCCTAAAAGCTCTCATCAACCGCCACGCCCATCCGGCTATTCACGTCAAATTTATAAGTCGCGTTAAAGATGGCTTTCATCCGCGATACGACGCTACAGCCAGGGCCTACCGCTATGTCATAAATCACGGCGAGTTTTCGCCTTTTTTGGCGCCTTACGAGACTTTTTTGCCCAAATTTGACCCAAATTTAGCAAACGAGCTGCTCGCGCTTTTTGTCGGCGAGCACGATTTCAGCGAGTTTATGAAGCTTGGCAGCGATGTCAAAAGTCCGGTGCGGCGTGTTTCAAAAGCCTTTTGCTACGAGTGCGGCGAACGAACGATTATCGTTTTTAAAGCAAACGGCTTTTTGCGCGCCCAGGTTCGACTAATGGTAGCTAGCGTTTTAAAGGCGCTTGAGCTTGCCAAAAGCGGTAAATTTAGACAAATACAGGCGCAGGAGTTTAAATTTGAGCGCACAAAGGCGGCAAATTTGGACGCAAATTTAGTTAAATTTGAAAAAAACGCAAATTTAACCGTCGAACATGCGGTTTGCGTCGCCTCAAAATTTGACGCTAAAAACTCAAATTTAAACAAAGTCGCAAACAACTGCCGAGATGAAAATTTCCTCAAAGCAAAAGAGCTTTTGCGCCAGGCTATCTACGAGCAAAAGCCGCTCACGCGCATCCCCGCACCGCCAAATGGTCTTTATCTAAACCGAGTTTTTTACGAATGAGAAATCAAAAAATCGAAGAAGCTATCGCCGCCGTAACGCAAAAGCAAAAGGCTCTACGCAGTATTTACGTCCAATTTTTAACCGTAAACTCCGTTGCGTTTGTTTTTGCCGGCGTTTACGCGCTACTTATCGATCCGTCGCTTGAGGTTGTAGGCATACTGCTCGTCATCGCGCTGTTTGTACAAGCGGCGCTAGCAACTTTTATAGCAGATCTTTTATATAAGATAAACGGCGAGGAGCTAAACAAAAATGCAATGGCTGATTATAAGCGGTTTTATAAAAACGTTTTTATAAACGCTGTCGTCAAAAGTATTGACGGTAAATTTAACTACGAACCCGCCCAAGGCATCTCAAGAAACGAGTTTTTGAAAGCTCAAATTTACAGAGAGCTTGAGTTTAGGAGCGAGGATCTCATCAGCGGCGTTTACAATAACGTCAAATTTCAGCTAAGCGAAGCTATCGGCGAGAAGCGAAAATACGCGACTTCAACCAATATCTACGTGATTTCTTTTATGGCGATTAAAGCGATGTTTGATATTTATATGGATTTTAAGGGTACGGTTTTCGTCTGCGAATTTTATAAAACCTTCAAAGGCGTGACGATTTTAGCGGATAAAAAGGCTATGAATACGAAAATGATAGGCGAAAAAGAGGTGCTGGATGATACGGAGTTTAACAAAGAATTTCGCGTGTTTACCGACGATAAGATAGAAGCGCGCTATCTTTTGAGTCCCGCTTTTATGCGGCGTCTGCATGATGTGAAGCTAAAATTTGACGGAGCAGTATCGCTGAGTGCGGCGTTCATGGATGATAAATTTTACCTTTTTCTAAACGGCGCAAAAGACCGTTTCGAGGGTTCGCTCTTTGCCCCGCCGCCGAGCCTCGCGGACGCGCAGACTATAAAAGACGAGATCTCCCAGCTGCTGCGCATAATCGACGAGCTAAAATTGAGCCTTGATGTTTATAAATAATTTTGCTTTCCAGCGGCAAATTTAGCTAACTACGGGCTTAAATTTATCCGTAAATTCGGTCGGCAAATTTAAATATACCGCAATTTAGATAAAAATACTAAATTTTGATTTAAACGCGCAAAACTTCACAGCACCGCGCAAAGCCGATCGCTCGTAGCGAAGCCTATTCTCAAATTTAATGACGCTAACCTAAAAATAAATACAGCCGACACTCGCTAGTAAATTTGAGCCAAATTTACAAAATATCCCTCTGCCCTTTTGCATTCATCGGGCTTAGCACACCCATTTGCTCCATCTGTTCGATGATCGTAGCTGCGCGGTTGTAGCCGATTTTTAGACGGCGTTGTAGATAGCTGATCGAGGTTTTTTGCTCGCTTAGCACAATCTCTTTAGCCTCTTCGTAGAGCTCGTCTAGCTCGCCTGCTACGGCGCCGGAGCCTGTGCCCGCACCGCCGCTAGCGCCATCCTCGGCTAAAAATCTCTCGTCATAGACCACCTCTTGTTGCGCTTTTAGGAAATTTACGATCACGTCGATCTCTTTTTCGCTAGCAAATGGCGCGTGCAGCCTGATGACGCCAGGGCTGCCCGGAGGCGTAAATAGCATATCGCCGCGTCCTAGCAAGCTCTCCGCGCCCATTTGATCTAGGATTACCTTACTATCGATACGCTGGCCGACGCGGTAGCTGATGCGGCTAGGCAAATTTGCCTTTATGAGCCCCGTCACGACGTCAACGCTCGGGCGCTGGGTGGCTACGATGAGATGTATGCCGCTAGCGCGCGCCATCTGCGCCAGGCGCCCGATGTATAGCTCCACGTCCTTGCCGCTAGTCATCATGAGATCGGCTAGCTCGTCGATAATCACGACGATATACGGGAACTGCTCGCCGCCCTCCTCTTTCATCTTTTCGTTGTAGCTTTCGATATTTTTGGTGCGCGTGTGGCTCATAATCTTGTAGCGGCGCTCCATCTCAGCAACCATGTTTGATAGCGCGGTTATAGCCTGCTTAGCCTGCGTGATGACGGGCGTGAGCAGGTGCGGGATGTCGTTATAGATACTAAACTCGAGCATTTTTGGATCTATCATCATCAGGCGCAGCGTCTGCGGGCTGTTGCGATATAGCAGACTTAGTAACATCGCATTTATGCCTACGCTCTTGCCAGATCCCGTCGTGCCCGCGATTAGTAGGTGAGGCAGCTTTTTTAGATCGGTGATAAAAGGCGCGCCGACGATATCCTTGCCTAGCGCGATGGTTAGCGGACTGCTCGAGTTTTTAAAAACTTCGCTATCTAAAATTTCTTTTAGATATACGGTCTCGATGTTTTTGTTTGGAACCTCGATACCTACGACGTCTTTGCCCGGTATCGGCGCCTGGATGCGTATAGTCTGAGCGCGCAGAGCCATCGCGAGGTCGTCTTGCAGGGTTAAAATTTTACTCACCTTGATATGCGGCGCCTGACGAAACTCAAACGTCGTAACGATCGGACCCGTATATGTTCGCACGACGTCGCCGTCTATTTTAAATTTGCGCAGTTTATCGAGCAGATCGGAGATCTTTTGATCGATCTCAGCCTCATTTACGCTGTTTGATCTCTTAGGCGGATCGGCTAAAAATTTAAGCGGCGGTAGTGCGAAATCCTTAGGTTTTTCAACCTTGCCTTTTTCCATTTGTTCGAGCAGTTTTTTATTTTCGGCGACTTCGTTTAAAATTTCGACGCCGTTTATAGTAGTGCTTTTTTCTTCTAAATTTGACTCGCTTTCATCCTGCGCTTCGTCTTCATCGTCTTGGCTATCTTCGTCCTCTAGCTCTTTGCCGTTTTCCTCGATCAAATTTGACTCGCTTTGAGCTTTAGGCTTTTTGATTTGTCTAGGTTTTTTTTGCGATTTTGGTTTAAACTCGCTCATATTTTCAAATTTATCCTCATTGGCACTGGGCTCGACGAAAGCCTTTTTTAGGATAGCTATGATATTGTCCTGCGCGATCAGGCCAAAGCTAAGCACGAAAAGCATCACGATAAATACCCACATGCCTATCACGCCCGCGACGTCTTTTAGCGCCTCATTTATACTGTTAGCGACTAGTCCGCCGTAGTTAGCGTCCGCACCTGATTGAAACATCAAAAACGCTAAAAATAGCAGCGTCGCTCCAAGCGCGGTCTGGGCAAATTCGGCGTTAAAGCCGTTAAAATATTTGTAAATATAATACGCAAAAAATATAAAAACAAAAGGGTAAACGTAAGCTATAAAGCCGAAAAGTTTGAAGTTCCAAAGCCCGATCGCATTGCCGAAGCTACCGACGAAATTTGCCGCTGGTGCGATGGTAGCGATCCCGAAAAATATCAAAAAACAAACGACTACGACTAAAACCGATTCTCTTAAAATGGCGCGTCCTTTTAAATTTAGTAAATTTAAATTTGCGGGAGAGCTAAATTTGGGCCGAATTTATCAAAATTTGACTCCATTTTTGCTCCGCCCGCTTTGATAACGAAACTTTAATAAAACCGTAGATTATAGCGAGTTTTTACATATAGTTTAATAACGAGAGCTGGTTTATCTTAGCCACAGACTGCAACATCGCCTGATACGACATCATTTTTTGCATGAGATTCATATAGGTCTCGCCATAGTCGGCGTTTGTGATATCAGCCTTGACGGTTTTTACGTTTACCTCCATGACGCTAGCGTGCGTATTGGTTTGTATTAGCGTATTGGTTTGATTTCCAACTTTAGTGTGGATTTTGTTTACGTGATCGGCGATGTGATCTAGTCTCTCGATCGCGCCCTGGATACCGGAGTTTCGCGGATGCTCACTCTGGCTATCGGCGCGGTATTGACCGCTTCTAACAGCCTCTATCATCCTATCCAAGTCCTCAAAAATATCAACGCTCGGACTATCTATCTCGATACCGTTATTTGCGGAAAAACTCCATAGCGAACCCTCTCCTTGCCTTGTCGCAGGAGTCGTACCCGTGCTGTCGCCCGCAAATTTATCGGCATTTCCGCTATCGTATATACCTACTTTTATCGGGGTTACGGCATTTTGCTTGTCGGTTACTTTTATACGTCCCCTATGATCCATATTTGCTTCGACGCTGCCTTGCGATTTTGAGATAGCTTGCTTGTAGGCGACATAATCAGCCGGGGCACTACCGCCGACGCCCGCAGGGACGCTGTCGCTAGCTACCATACCGATGATGTCGTTTAGCTGCCTAAAAGTCATATTTTTTGATTGAGTATCTATGCCTTCGGTAGTCGGCGGGTTTGTAGTATCGTTATAAAAGCTATCCCAGACTTTTGTTTCATACGTGGAATTATCAGGTCTAGTTATTTTTACTTTGGCGGTGCTTGGAATAGTAGTATCGTCAAAATTTACTACAGCCGTATACTTTCCGCCGCTCTTTGACTGAATTTCCATTCTTATGCGCTGCCCATCGATATTATATTTATCCCTTTCACCAGGATATAGCTCTTTTGAGCCCACGACTTGGCTTAGCGTCGTGTTATCGTCAGCAAATTTACCGCTACCGCGCTCTACTTGCGATACGGTTCCTATTAGATTTCTACCCTCTTGTTTAAAGTTTATCTTATCATAGTCGTAGGCATTTGTAGCGTTTCCAGCCAGATCTTCATATTTACTTTTGACAAATTCAGTGATCTCATAATCTTCGTGAGAAGTAGGCGTTGCATTTACTAAAGCTTCAAGTGATTTTAGGCTATTGATCGCATCAAACGCACTAGATGCTCCAGCTATACCGCCCGCTAGGGCATCTGCATTTGCTACCTTTTTCGTCGCAGCTATCATGTGAAAATCAATAACCTGATTGCCCTTACTTAGGTCTTTTACGTTGATTTGACCCTGGTTATTTATCGTTACTTCGACGACTTTATTGGTCGGAGTGTTGCCGTACTCAGTACCGATTTTTTCTAGCAGGTCGTTTATCGAAGCGTCCGACGTCATCTTAAATTTACTCGTAAAGCTCGTGCCGTTTGGCTTTTTACCCTGCAAGAAAAACGTCGTATCCTGAAACTGCCTAACGCCGGTTCCGGTAAAGTCTTGATTAGTCAAAGTTTTTTCGTTTTTTACGTATTTAAAACCGATTAAATCGCGCATTTTATGCTCGCTATCGATATAAACGGTTTTATTTTTATCGTCTAAATTTTGCGCTTTTAGCATTGTGTTGGAGGTGACTTTTTTATTATAGTCGCCGTCTTTGCCAAGAAACAGTTCCTGCCCGTTTTGGTTATAGGTCAAATTTACCTGAGCTCCGCCTACGGCTTTCATCGTTTGCGCATTGCCGAAATACTCGTTCGTGTCTCCGTTTATAGGTTTTGTATTTATAGCGCTTCCGGCAAATAAAAACTGTCCGTTTATCGAGGTGTTTGCGATATTTACTAGGTGATTTTTGATGCCTTGAAGGTCGTTTGCGATGGCTTCGCGCGAAGTTTGCGAGTGGATTTCGTTTGCACCCTGAACTAGCTTCGTTTTAAAAGTCTCAAGCTGCTGCTTAAATTCACCCAAAGCCTTATCTGTATTTTTTGAAAAGTGTTGCGCTTTTGAAGTCGCCGTTTGCACCTGCTCAAGCGTCGCAACCTCGTAATCAAGCCTCATGCCATCGTTATAGACGCTACTGTCCTCAAAAGAATTTTGGATTTTTAGACCGCTTGATAATTGAGTATTTAGCTTGTAAAGCGCTTTCATATTGGTCTGATAGTCGTAGTTATTCGTAAATTTCATCAGCTGATTCGTCATTCTCATCGCATTTTTCCTTAAATTTAATTGAGCTCTTGCAAGCAAATAAAGTTCCACTCGTTATATCGTCAAATTTCAAAATTTATTTAGTTTTAGATATGATTTTGCCAAATTTAAGGAGAATAAATGAAAATACTCTTTTCGCCGAGCGAAGCAAAAACCGCCGTTAGTCCAAATAAATTTATAGATAGGGGTGACTTTGTTTTTCCTAATTTATATGAAAAGCGGTGCGAAATTTTAAAAATTTACGATGATTTTTTGCAAACGGCAACTTTGGAGCAAATTTCAAAACTTTTCGGCGTTAAAAATTTGACCGATGAGCCGAGTTTGCGTGAAAGCTTATTTAAAAAAGGTGCGGTAAAAGCCATACTGCGCTACGACGGGGTAGCCTACAAGCACCTTGACTACCGCAGCCTTGATAGCACGGCGCAGGAATTTATAGATAAAAATACGCTGATTTTTTCAAATTTATTCGGCCCTGTGACGGCGGCGGATACACTACCCGAATACAAACTAAAGCAAGGCAAGCGCATAAACGGACTAAATTTGGAGGAATTTTATAGGCAAAATTTTAGCGACGAGATAGATGAGTGGCTGGGTGATGACGACATTTTAGACCTTAGAGCCGAGTTTTACGAGAAATTTTACCACATACAAAAACCGTTTGCGACATTTAAATTTCTAAAAAACGGTAAAGTCGTCAGTCACTATGCCAAAGCATACCGCGGGATAGTTTTGAGGCAAGTAGCGCAAAACGGGGTAAAAAACTTTAGCGAACTTTGCAAAACCGATATAGAAAATTTGCGCCTTATAGACATCAAAAAAACTGGACTAAAAAGCGAGTTTTTGGTGCAAATAGTCTAAAATTCGCTATTTTTCGTGAAATTCGCGTAAAAATCGTTAAATTTTCGGCTAAAAACTATTGTATTTTTTATAAAAACGTTGTAAAATGCCCGCATATCACTTCTTATTAAGGATGGTTCTATGAAAAAAGCTGAATTTATTCAAGCTGTTGCCGACAAGGCCGGTCTTTCTAAAAAAGATTCTCTAAAGGTAGTTGATGCCGCATTAGAGACTATCGAAGAGATTCTTAAACAAGGCGACAGTATTAGCTTTATAGGCTTTGGTACATTTGGTACAGCCGAAAGAGCCGCTAGAAAAGCAAGAGTGCCTGGAACCACTAAAGTTATCGATGTTCCTGCTAGCAAAGCGGTTAAATTTAAAGTAGGCAAAAAATTAAAAGAAGCCGTAGTAGTCGGTGCAGGTAAAAAAGGCAAAAAGAAATAATTACCCTTTCATGAAAGCTCAACATCGGGCTTTCATGTTTTTTAATCTCTTTTTTATATCTTTCAAGGTAAAATCTCACTTCCTTAATTAGCCCGAGTGGTGAAACCGGTAGACGCGCCAGACTCAAAATCTGGTAAGGGCAACCTTGTGTCGGTTCGAGTCCGACCTCGGGCACCATATAAAATCATAAATATTCCAAAAATACACTATCCTCGACATATAAATGTTTAAAACATATCTTTAAAAATTAAAGTAGATATTCTAAGCCAACTAGCGGTGGTTGGCTAAATATAAGCTTTTTGCTTTCATTAATATGCTATTTTATTTTAACTACCGTAAAAATCATTTTAGATATGTCTAATTACCGTCAAAATTGTTTACATAACTCTATGTTTATTCCAAAGGTTATAGTTGCATTTTTTGCTATACCGCTACGCTCCTTTTAACTTCGCGGACGAGTGAAGCCCGCCCTTGTGACGAGGGATTTCGTCCCCTCGACCCATCTAAAGCACACGTCGGCGCGTCGGCCTACGCGTATAGTGCAGTTTTTAATCATTTTTCAGCCTTTTTTATCTTTATATTATTAAAATTGAGATGCAAATTTATACAACGGAGACGCTCAAATGAACGATCTATTTATCGGCGTCGTATTTTATTTTGCTTTTATGTTTTTCGGGCTTCTTTTTCTTGCTATTTGCGCTTTTTGGTATATTTCTATCCCGCCATTTTGTATTTACGTGTATTTTAAATATTTCAGAAAAGAGGGAAAATTTGAGGCTAGAGTTTTTTAGAGCCTTAAAACTCTTTTGCAAGCCTCAAGCCATTTCATAATAATCTCCAAACTCGTTAAATTCTATTTTTTAAATTAAAGAATATGGATTTACGGTTGCAAATCAAACCACTAAGCAACCGCTACGACAGCAAGCCTAAACGTCGCGCTAGTTTTAAATTTAGCCTAATTTGGCTTCAAATTTAGGTTATTTTGCCGTTACGCTTGCTCGCTCGTAGTGTGCGATGATTTTGTTGTGAATGAGTAGCGAGATATAAATCACTGCGCCGCCTAGGCAGAGTCTTAGTATATCCGCGTCTTTATGCCAAAATACTAAATTTACGATGATGGCTGCAGGTATGAGAGTGTTATTCATGATGGCTAGAGTTCCGCTATCTACCTCACATGCGCCTTTGTTCCATAAAAAGTATCCTAGACCGCTAGCTCCGATGCCAAGCCACAACAGCACGGCGCCTTGGGTTAGGTCTAGGTTGATTTTTTCAGGATTGCCAAACATGGCAAAGGCTATGCCCGTAACTGCCGAGGCTCCGACGAAAAAGTAGCCAAAAACTCCTCGCTGCTCGTTAAAATCACGCTTTTCTAGCAAAAATTTATACGCGCTCTGTCCGACGCCAAAGCACAAATTCGCCCCCTGTACGAGCAAAAATCCATGCCAAAAGCCGCTGTTTATGTTGCCGTACTTGATGATGAGCGCGCCTAAAACCGCCGTGCCAACGCTAAACAGATACAGCAGCCTAAGCCTACCTGCGAGCACATCGTAAACCACGCTCACGTAAAACGGCGTAAATATCGTAAAGAGCGCGACCTCGGCGACGCTAAGGTAGGCAAACGAGTTGTAGTAAAAGATATACATCGCGCCGATCTGCACCGCGCCGATCGCGGCTACTTTGGCGTATAGAGTGAGGTTTTGCGCGGCAAAATCCTTAATCATAAATGGCAAAAATACGCCAAGCGCAAGCACGACACGCGAAAACGCGGCAAAGTAGCTATCCACTCGCCCCGCCAAAAACTCACCTATGAGGCTAAAACTAAACGCCCAAAGCACCGTAACAAAGATCAATTTTTTCACGTATTCTCCATTTTGAGTTAAATTTCGTATGAAATAGTAGCAAAATAGGCTTAAATTTGACGGATTTTACGGCGGAGGCTTGAGAAACAGGGCGTGTAAATTTGAGTCTATTTTGCATTTTTGCGTGCTAGATTTGACTTGAGATTAGGACTTTGCTTTCTTTTGCTAAATTCAAATTTAAGTGCATCGCTGCCAACTCAAATTTAACCGCCAAATCAATAAAACATCGGTAGCTAAATTTAACCCAAAAATCCCCGCATCATATACGCTCCGGCTACGCCCGCATCCTTGATCTCGCTTAGATTTTCAAAATTTATCCCGCCGATAGCGTAGGTTTTTATGCTTAAATTCTTGCAAATTTCCTGTAAAAAATTAAGCCCCCTGCCTCGCTCTGGCGCGTGAGAGGGCGTATCAAAAATATGCCCCGCCACGACGTAATCAGCGCCTAGCTCCTGCGCCGATAAAGCCTGCTGCAAAGAGTGGACCGAAACGCCGACTTTAAGCTTTTGCGTCAAATTTGACGCGCAAATGCCAGGGGCTTCGTCTTTATCCGTGCAGACGCCGTCAAATTTAACCAAATTTCTCAAATTTGTAGCCCGCTCGCCTCCTAACGCCATAAATTTAGCAAAAGGCAGATGTAGTTCACCCACACCAAGCCTACTTGCAACGTTTGCGTAAGTATGTAAAACGAGCCGCGCGCCAGAGCCGCACTCAGCGATGATATCAAGCATTTTTTGGGCTAAATTTTCATATTCGCATTCGGGTAGATCGCTCTCCCTAAGCAAAATTTTATCCGCCTTGCCGCTTTGCGCTACCCGCCTAACGTCAGCGAAAAAATCCTCACTCAAGCGGCGATTCGTCACCCAAACGAGCTCAAATTTACCAAAATCCATCGCACCTACTCTAAAAGCCAAATTTTACGCCCGCAAAAATCGCCGTCCTAAACGTAAATATGCTCGCTCATCACGGGCTGCAAATTTAGACCTCGCACGGCGCCTAGTATCTCCTCGACCGAGCGCGCATCGCTGATCTCAAACTGTTCGTCGCCCTTTTTGGCCTTATCGGAGTGCGTTCCTACGCCCGTGCTAACGCCGGCTGAGATTTTGTTCGCGGCGACTGCGATGACGCCGTCTCGAAACCTGGCTGGCTCGCGCGTGGAGATCGTGATATTTGCATACGGCAAAAAGAGGCGGTACGCGCAGATGACCTGAAGCAGCGCCCTCTCATCGACGTCTCGCGGGCCGACGTGAGCCTTGTTTATCGCGGGGCGCAGGCGCGGGCAAGATAGCGCGATCTCGGCGTGCGGGTACTTTTGCTGTATGAGATGCGCGTGTAGCGCGGTGGCTAGCGCGTCCTTTCTAAAGTCGTCAAGCCCCAAAAGTGCGGCAAATCCGACGCTACGCATACCGCCCATGAGAGCGCGCTCCTGAGCGTGAAAGCGGTAGGCAAACGAGCGCTTGACGCCGCCTAGATGAAATCTCGCGTAGGCCGCCGGGTCGTAAGTCTCCTGAAAAACCACGACGTAGTCCGCGCCACAACCGTGCAAAAACGCGTATTCGTCGGCGTTTAGCGGATAGATCTCGACGCCTACGTTGCTAAAAAGCCTAGACGCCTCTTTGCAAACCTCGCCGATGTAGCCCAGGTCGCTTTTTTTCGCGCTTTCGCCGGTTAGGATCAGCACGTCTTTTAGCCCGCTTTTTGCGATATTTGCTAGCTCCGTCGCAGCCTCGTCCGCCTTTAGCCGTACGCGCGAGATCTTGTTTCGCGAGCTAAAGCCGCAGTATACGCAGTCGCTATCGCAAAAATTTGAGATATAAAGCGGCGTAAAAAACTGCACCGAGTTGCCAAACTGCCTGCGCGTCCTATCTCGCGCCGCCTCCGCCATCTCGCCTAAAAATGCGCCCGCAGCGGGGCTTAGAAGCGCTTTTAGCCCCTCTACGCTTAGATTTTCTTCGCCAAGAGCGCGCTTAACGTCGCCGGCGTCAAATTTCGCGTAGTCGTAGCCCTCACGCGCGGCTAGCACCCGCCGCATCAGCGTTTCGTCTATGCGCTGCGCGCCGTCAACATACTCCATCACGTCTATATTTTTCAAATATTTCTCCGTTTTTTCGTCTAAATTTTAGGCGTTAAATTTGATAGTTTTTAGGGCGCAAGCGGCAAATTTGACGCGCCCGGACCCGTGCCTTTACGGCGCTAAATTTAAAACTCGGCAAATTTATCAAATTTAAAATTCGCAGGATTTAACGAGGCAATTTTCATCCTCGCACGCATCAAATTTGACGCCGTTTTTCATGCCGTCAAATTTACTCCAAAAATCCCGTCAGCGGACTCGACGCCCGCGCGCTTTCACTCACATTGCCAAGCCCAGATAGATACGCCAGCCTGCCTGCCTGGATCGCCAGCGCAAAGGCTCGCGCCATCGTTTTTACGTCGCCGGCAGTCGCGATAGCGGTGTTTGCCATCACTGCCGCGCAGCCCATCTGCATCGCCTCGCACGCCTGCGCCGGCGTGCCGATGCCAGCATCCACGATCACGGGCAGGTCTATCTCGGCGAGTAAAATTTTTATAAATTCGCGCGTACAAAGGCCTTTGTTCGTCCCGATCGGAGCGCCTAAAGGCATCACGCACGCAGCACCCGCCGAGGCTAGGTCGCGCGCTACGTTTAGGTCGGGATACATATAGGGCATCACGACAAAGCCCATCTTTGCGAGCTTTTCGGTCGCTTTTATCGTTTCGTAGTTGTCGGGCAGCAGGTATTTGCTGTCTCTAATGACCTCAACCTTCACGAGATCGCCGCAGCCAGCCTCTCGCGCGAGCTTTGCGATACGCACGCACTCATCGGCGTTCCTAGCGCCCGAGGTGTTTGGCAGTAGCGTCACGCCCTTTGGGATAAAATCTAAGATATTTTCGATCCCGCCCTCGTTCACGCGCCGAAGCGCTAGCGTCACGATCTGCGCGCCCGCCTCGTGTACCGCAGCCTCCAAAAGAGGTAATGAAAATTTACCCGATCCCAGAATAAAGCGCGAGCTAAATTTATGCCCGCCAAGCTCTAAAATATCGTTATTTTCGTCAAATTTCATCTCAACCTCCGCCTACAAAATGCACTATCTCGGCCGAGTCGCCGTCTCTTAGCGCCGTATCAAATTTATCTTTTGGCAAGATTTCGCCGTTTAACTCGACTGCGATGTACTCAGGCTTTAGCCCCTTCGCCGCGAGCAGCTGCGCTACCGTTTTGCCGATAAATTCGCACTCATCTTTGCCGTTTATTTTTAGCATTTTCTTTCCGTTTTATTAAATTTAGCGCGCCCGTGCGGGTCAAATTTCGCGCCCTAGAGTCACCGATTATACCGCTTTTTGCTAAATTTAATCCAAATTTTTCATCGCGAGCGTGCATGCGGCAAACCCGTAAAATGCGACGCAAAGGCTAACTGCTAGCCCAAAAACGCTAACTGCCGGCGTCTGGCTAAAACTAAGCGCAAAAAACGAGATAAAGCTAGTGATAAACGCGGCAAATATCCCAAATACGCGCTCTCGCCGCGACAAGTCCTCGTTTAGCGCAAAGATAAGATAATCAATCCCGACCGCGCTCGCCAAAATGAGCCCGAAAATCGCAAAAATATTTACGTGAGCGCCAAGCGCCGCAAAACCGCAAAGCATGGCTAGCACGCCAAGCGCGATGACGCTCATAACCAAAAGCGAGCGCGCCGCCCCGAAAAACGCCCACAAAAGCGCAAACGCAACCAAAAATGCGCCGCCCTTTAGCGCCGCGGCCCAGGCCTTGGCCTCGGTCAAATTTTGATTTAGCGCGCCGACGAAATCGACGCTAAAAGCGCCGTTTGCTTTTAAAATTTCATCCGTTTTTGAGCCGCCCGCAAGCTCCTCGGCATATACCGCACTGCTGTTTTTGCTCGGTAAAAACCGCGTCAAATTTTTCGCCGCGTCAAACTCCAAAATCTCGCTAACGCCGATAGTTTGTGCATTTGTGAGATTTTCTAACTCTGATTTTACTAGCTCGCTAGGCAATCCAAACTGTGCGTAAATTTTAAAGATCTCCTCGTCCTGCGCAGCTTCTTTAAAGATATTTTTTACATTTTCCTGCTCGGCACGGCTTAGGATAAATTTAGAAATCGATGCGTAATCTTTGACAAGATTTGCCTGCTTCAGTTCGCGCATCAGCCGCTTTTCGTCTCCGACCAGATCACTGCCGCCCTTTAGCACGATGACGGAGTTTTGCGGCGCGGCGCCCGTTATCTCGCTGATCTTTTTAGACTGCTCCAGTAGTTCCGCAGGCGAGCTTGCATAGTCTTTGATCTGCTCGGGTGCGCTTAAGCTTTTAAAATTTAGAGCCAAAATTCCCGCGCAAAGCGCAAATGCGGCGAGAAAAGCTTTTAAATTTATCGCTCCCGCCGCGCGCTCGCAAAGTCCCGCAAATTTATCAAAAAACCTTGAAAATACAGCGCTTTGCGAAAACGTGGCACCCTCAAATATAAAAGGCAGGCAAAAATAGGTAAATAAAAACGCCCCAAGCAGCGTAAATAGCGAAAATATCGCGGTTTGGCGCAGCAGCTCAAGCGACGAAAAGGCAAAAACGCCGTATCCGCTCATCGTGATACAAAGCCCGAGCAAGAAAATTTTAAGCATCGGACGCACGCTCGCGGCCGCCACGGGCGCGTTTTGATTTTTACCCAGCCAGTGCAGCGCAAAATCAAACATAAGGCCAACGAGACTCGTGCCGATAACCACGACCATGACGCTAAGGCTCTCGTAAATCAAAAGCGAAGCCGCAAGCCCGCACGCAAAGCCGAAAATCGCGACGAAAATGACGCAAAAAATGCGCAAATTTTTAAACGCGAGTAGCAAAAAAATCGCGCAAAGGCTAAGCGAAACCACGCTCATAACGGCACTTTCTTTGTCACCGCCAGCTTTGCCGTAGGCTCCGTATAGCGCGCTGCAGCTAGCGTAAGCCTGCACTCCGTCCTGCGCCGCAAGCTCGCGGACGCTTTCATAAAATTTGATCAAATTTCGCGGATTGTAGCCTGATTTAAGGCGCGCTTTGACGAGGTAAAATTTCCTGCCCTCGTGTGCGGCTTCTAGCATCAAATTTGACAAATTTAGGCTGATTTTAGAGCCATCCAGGCTCATGTGCGAGCTTAAGGCGAAAAAATCGTCCTTCGCGTTAAGCGGTTTAAAGGCGAATTGATTAAATAAATTTTGCGCGCTTTGTTTAAAAAACTCGTTTTTATCTTTTACCAAAAGCTCGTAGGTTTGCTCGTTTAAAAGCGCGATTTTTAGGGCGTTTAGCTGAGTTAGATACGAGGTTAAATTTACGTCCTGCTTTGCGCGGTACTCCTCAAAAACTCCGCTTTGCTCGGCTAAATTTTCGCTTTTTTCTAAAAACTCGGGCGAATTTGAAGCTAGCAAAAACTCGTTTGAAGCGCTATCAAGCATCGATTTTAGCGCTGTTTGCTCGGTAGAGTTTTCAAAATTTACTAAAGAAAAAATATCCGCGTTTATCTTTTTCGCATTTGTAAAACAAACGGCGAGCGCAGCTAAAAAAGCCGCTAAAAAGATAAAAAAACGCGCGGATTTTTTCATTTTACGTTGTAAAAATCATTTACCGTTTTATCGCCGCTAACCTCGTTTAGCACGATCTTTTTGACGTATTTATCGCCTCCGACCAAAATACGCGTAAAGATTTGTTTTAGCAGCACGTTTTTGGGCGTTAGCTCTATTTTCCAGTTGTTTTTGTCGCCTGAGATTTTAAAGACAAATTCTTTCTCAAGCTCGGCCTTATCGAGCTTTATGATGGATAAAAAGAGCTTTTTATCAAAATTTTGATCGATTTTTATGAGCTGGTTGCCGCTTTTTTGAAAGATACCGCGCTCGTTTATGACGATGCTCACGGCAATCGGGCTTAGCGTGTCGTAGAACAGCTCGCTTTGACTGAGTTTAAATTTACCGTAGCTTTTAAACTCCACGTTAAATCCGCTCAAAAACTTCGTTTGAGCAAAATCGCCGCTGATATTTTGCGTTTTAATTTGAGATTTTATCTCATTAAAATCAAGCCCCATTAGGCTCGCCGCCAAACTAAAAATTATCGCTATTTTTTTCATTTATATACCTTTTTACTGCATTTTGTAACTCTTGCGGGATCTCAAAGCACGTCTGCATCGTGCGCATATCAACAGCCGCCTGCGAGCTCGCGCCCGTGCACAGCGTCTCGCCGCTTTTAGCGCTTTTTACGACGTAGCCGATCTTTAAAAAGCACTCGCACTCCTTTAGCGTCGCCTCTACCTCGATCTCATCGCCGAAAAACACGGGCTTAATATATTTTGCTTCGATTTTTACGATCGGATATGCGTAACCATCCGCTCTCATCGCCTCGTAGTCATAGCCTATCTCCTCTAGCAGCGCGCATCTAGCCGTCTCGAAATACTTCACGTAGTTGCCGTGCCACACGACGTTCATGCTGTCCACGTCGTAAAACTGCGCCTTTAGCGCGACCGATTTTGATATCATCTCATCTCCAAAAATCAAAAAAATTAAACCACTGCGCGGGCGTTTGTTTGCAGCGATTTTCTAGCTCGCGGACGTAAATTTGCAGATATTCGCGAGCTGCGGCGGCTTTATCTCGCCCCAGCTTTACGGCGCTTGCCAGCGGTACGAGCTCGATCCTAAATTTACCGTCTATCTTTTGGCACCACAGCGAGCTTATCTTCACGCCTAAAATCCCCGCGATCAAGTACGGACCATAGTTAAAGCTCGCCTCCTTGCCCAGAAATTTCACGCGCGCGGCCTTATCGCCGCCAAGAGGCGTCCTGTCGCCCATTATGCCGATGTGCTCGCCGCTTTCGACGATATTTTTTAGCTCTAGCATCGCGGCAACGTCGAGCTCATTGACCAGCATCATACGCACGCTGCCGTCGTTTTGGCTGATGCGCTTTAGCACCTCGTTAAACTCGCGCGAGTTTTTGTCGTAAGCCAAAATCACCATCCTAAAGCCATCGACCCGCGCGCCCAGAGCCTTGCAAATTTCGACGTTTCCAAGGTGTGCCGTGAGCAAAATTTGCCCTTTTTGTGCGCCGATTAGCTCGCTTTTTATACGCTCTAGGTCAATGATCTCTAGCTCTCCATCCTTGATCTTGCCCTTCCAGACTCTAAATTTATCGCAAATAGCGCCGCCAAACGCCTCAAAATGACTAAAAACACTAGTGCCTTTTAGCGTCTGCGAGCCGGCAAATTCGCTTAAATTTCGTCTAAATGCGGCGATGTTTTCGCGCTCGTTTTTTGAAAAAATATAATAAAACCAAACCACGATTTTAACGATAAGCTTTAGCGTAAACTCAGGCAAAATTTGCGCTAAAAATAGGCTAAGTCTTAAAAAAAATGCGCTACCTCTTTCCTGCTTTTTCCACCAGAGATTTTGCTCGGCGTTTTTTTGGGACTCTACGGAAATTTGAGTGGTTGCCACGTTTTTTTCGCTCGAATTTAACCCGCACGCTCGCCAAATTTTACCCAGCGCAAATTTAGGCAGTGAAAAAAAGCATTTTGCGTGCATGAGGCTGATTAGCGCGTTATCGCGCACCATCTTAAAGTGCGAAACGCCACTCTTTTCGTAGCGCACGTATGTATCTATCCAGCGCATATCTACGCCCTGCCTAGCGGCATTTACGAGGATTTCGATGTCAAATTCCATTCTACTCGTCTTGCTTTTTGCCGCCGCTTTTTTAAGCTGCTCTAAAGGATAAACGCGAAAACCACACATAGCGTCTTTGATACCAAGGCTTAGCGTATTTATCGCGACCCAAAAATTCGTGATTTTTCTACCGTAGACGCGTGATTTTGGCGCGTCCTCGCCGTAGATAGGATTTGCGCAGACGATACTTTGCGGGTGTGCCTCGCTCTGCCTCAAAAACTCGCCGATGAGCGCCGCGTCGTGCTGAAAATCGGCGTCGATTTGCAAAACATGGCTAAAGCCGCGATTTAGAGCAAATTTAAACCCGTCCTTCATCGCGATGCCCTTGCCGCCGTTTTGCGCGCGCGTGAGCAGCAAGATCCCCTCCGTGCGCTCAAGCTCCGTTAAGATTAGCTTACTCGCCTCGTCCGAGCCATCATCCACGACGACAACGGGAAGCTCGTATGTTTTTAGCGCGGCGATCAGGGCTTTGATATTTTGCGGGTGATTGTAAAAAGGCACCAAAAACGCAAATTTATTCAAAGCGCGGCCCTGCCAGTCGAACACTTTTCGCCGTTGCAAAACAGCTCAAAATAAAGCTTGCCGCCGCGTGTTTCAAAGCAAACGCGAAGCGCGTCTCCCGGTCTAACAAACTTCATAAATTTTAGATTTTCCACCGTATTAAGGCCGCTAACGTCGATACCCACACCGCTAGCTAGCTCAAAGACGAAGTCAAGCTGCATAAAGCCGGGCAGCAGCGGTAAATTTGGAAAATGGCTCTCGAAAATCTCAAGCCCCACGTGCATGATAGCACTAAATTCGTATTTTTGCGCGCCGTCAAGCCGCTCGCCGTTTTCGTCAAATTTAACGCAACCAGCATTTGTGCCGCAGCTTAAACCGCTCTCCAAATTTTGGCCGTTTTTATAAATTTGACCGCCGAAAATTTGGCCTGCTTCATCTACGCGCCCGCCGCTCCAGACGGGTTTGGGGCTAGCAAATAGCGCGTTTTCAAATTCGCTTTTTTCAAATTTGCCCTGCTGATTTCGCGGCATTTTTTCTACTATCTTAAAATATCTGACGCTGTTTTTAAACTCAAGCTTCAAAAGCTCTTTTAGCTCGGCTACCACGCCTTTTTTGCCGACTTTTCTAAATTTTTTTAGCCCCTCGCCGTTAAGCTGCAAAAGCGCGGCGATACGTTTAAATTTGGGATGCGGCGCGCAGTAGCAGTCCGCTAGTAGGCCGCTTTCTAGCAGCTTTGCTTCGATACTCTCCAGACTCACGCGCTTGTCGTTTAGCTTCACGATGCGGTCTATTCTGCCCTGTAGCGTGAGTCGCCCCTCGTCGATGCTAGCCGCGTCGTTAGTCTGAAAAAACTCGCACCAAGGCGAACTCACGTTTAGCGCGCCTCTATCGTCTAGCCCCGCATTCACCGCGCCAAACAGCCTAAGCCCGTCGCCGCAGTCTTTTGCCACTATGCCGGTTTCCGTGCTGCCGTAGATTTCGATGATCCGCGCGTCGCAGATTTGACCCAGCTTGTCTCTTAGCTCTTTTTTTAGCGGCGAACCAGCGCTTACGATCCCGCTTAAGCCTTTTAGCGCGATTGCGGCGTGGCTTTGAGCTAGAGTTCTAAGTAGCACCGGACTAGCGATAAATACGTGATGTGCAAGGCCTAAGCCCAAAATCGCCTCGGGGTAGTTTAGCTCGTCCGCGATGACGCGCGCGCCCAGCACCAGCGGTAAAAAGACCTTAAACGTTAGCCCAAACATGTGCCTATGTGAAACGCTCGAAAAAAAGGTATTTTGGCTACTAAAATTTAGCTCGTCCGCTAGATACTCGCTCTCTTTTATCATCTGCGCGAGCGTTTTTTCTATCATCTTACTTTTGCCGCTAGAACCCGAAGTTTGCAGGTAAAATTTAGCCTGCGGGTCAAATTTAAGCCCTTTTGCGGGCTCGTTTGCAAGAAAATTTAAAAAATTTTCGTCGTTTACGGCGGTCAAATTTGGCTCATAGATCGGCTTTGCCAGCACGTAAGGCGCAGTACCCCCCAAAAGAGAGCCGAAAAACGCGACGTAAAATTTAAACGCGTCGTCAATGTAAATTTGCAGCTCTTTTATGCCGTTTTTTTCTAAAAACGCGGCAAATCTAAGGCACGCGTCAAAGACGTCGCGAGAGTCGTCCGTAAATCTAAAATTTTTTAAATTTTCCTCAAAGCTCATTATTTTTTACAAATCTCTTTCTAAATAAAATTTCCCCGAAAAACAGCGCCCCCATCAGCACATAAGAGACCGCGCCGCTATAAACGCTCCAGTAAAATTTATCCTCAATCAAAGCTAGCGCAAGCGATATGGCGGCGTTAAAAACAAAAAACGCGCACCAAATTTTGGTCAAATTTCGCGTATAAATCACGCCTTTTTCATCCAAATCAAGCTCTTTTAGCCTTGCGATTTTGGTGATGACGGCTTCGTTTTTTAGACTAAAAGCAAAAAACGCTAAAAACGCCAAACTCACCAAAACAGGGTAAAGGTACGCCAAAAATCCGCCCCTAAAAATCATACAAACTATGAAAAAAACGGCCGCCGCGATACTAAGCCTCCTCTCAAAACCGCTTGAATACGCCCCGCGCGCTATCCATAGCGCGGCAAGCGCCCAAACGACCCAAAAGGCAAAATCTCCCGCGAAAAAAAGCGCAAACGGATAAAGGACGCTAACTACGCTTAGGGCGATTTTAAGCTTGCTCGTCAAATTTTTTAGCTACCGCGTTTACGATGTCTTCGAGCGTTTTTACGTTTTTAAAATCCTCTGGCATCAGCCTATGTCCGGTTTGACGTTTGATGTAATCAATCATATCAATAGCATCTATACTATCTATCTGCAAGTCCTCATATATCCTAGTTTCAGGCTTTATCTTGCTCTCGTCTATCTCAAAAAGCTCGATCAAAGCCTTCTTTAAAATTTCAAAAATTTCTACTTCGCTCATCGTTATTTCCTATTTTCATAAATGTATTTTGCAAGAGAAGATACGCTAAAGAATATCTCTTTTAAATTTGCTGTCTTTGAGTCAAGCACGAGGCCATATTTTTTCTGCACTGCAAGC
>NZ_CALINL010000121.1 GCF_938045225.1 uncultured Campylobacter sp. | reverse complement strand
GCCTCGACCTAAAATACGACGTCGCCGTTAGCGATCTAAAAAGCCTGGGCGTCAAGCTAAGCGAAGCTATGAAAATCTCAGGCATCGCAAAAGGCAAATTTAGCGATTTCACCGCTATCGGAGTAGGCCAAATGCTAGGCTCAAACGTTAGCTTTGATGCAAATTTAAAAGACTACAAGCCGCTTTCTTTAAAGCTCGACGCCAAAAATTTACAAGTAGAAAAAGCTCTAGCGCTAGCGGGTCAGCCTATCTACGCGCGCGGCAAAATCTCTGCCGTCGCAAATATAGTAGAAAGCGGCGGCAAGCCAAACGGCACCGCAAATATCGATATCTTGGACGTCAAAACCGATAATGCGCTCATCGCAAAGGATTTTAACGTCACCCTGCCGTCAAATTTCGCCGCAAACGGCAAAATCGTAGCCGACGTAAAAGATGGTATCGTAAATGCCAAAAGCGCCGTGATCACGCCGCTAGCGACGATCGGTAGCGACAAGACGATCTACGATCCAAACTCAAATACCCTAAGCAGCGACGTCAAGCTCATCGTGGACGATCTGGCCAAATTTGAGCCCGTCGTGGGGCAAAAGCTTAGCGGCGCGTTTAAAGCAAACGGCAACGTCATAGCCACCGCTGGCGAGCTAAAAAACTTCGACGTCAAGATTGAAGGCTTTGGCGGTAACGTCGATGCGGTGCTAAACGGCGGCAAGCTAATCGCCAAAATCAGCTCGCTAAAGCTTGACGAACTCGTTAAAATCGCCGCTTTCCCAGCGTTTGTCGGTGGAACGATCAGCGGCGAAGCAGTGCTAAACGATGTGCACAACACGCAAAATATCTCTGGCTCGGTTAAGCTCGCCACCAAAAACGCGCGGCTAAATCCGGCAGAGCTAAAACAGGTCGCAAAGGAGATAAATTTAAGCAAGCCTCTGGCATTTGAACTAAACGCAAACGCCGACGTGGCAAGCTCAAAAGCCAAATTTAACGCCTCGCTAAACTCTGAGCTTTTAAAACTAAAAAGCCTAAGCGGCGTTTACGGGCTGGATGATAAAAACGCGGACGTCAAATTTGACGCGGGTATCGATGATCTGGGTAAATTTGAAGAGCTAATCGGCAAAAAACTATCTGGCAAAGTGGACGTCAAAGGCGCGGCAAAACTCGCAAATAACGCACTTAGCGAACTAGTTCTAAACGCAAACGCTCTAGGCGGCAAGATAGACGCAAACCTCAAAAACGAAAAACTCGCGGCAAATCTAAGCGCGCTTTCGCTAAAAGACGCATTTACGCTGGCTGCGCTGCCAAACTACGCCGACGCCGTGATCGACGGAGCGGTAAATCTAAGCGAGCTCGATCCGAAAAATCTCAGCGGTACGGCTAAATTTAACGTCAAAAACGGTATCGTAAACAGCGCCGTCGTAGCAAAAGAGCTGGATAAACGCTTCCCAAGCGGCACGAAATTCGACGCTAACGCGGATGTCGCTATAAACGGCGGCAAGGCTAAATTTGACGCAGCAGCAAACCTCGTCTCAAACGCAAACAAAAACCTAATCGCGCTAAAAAATCTAAAAGGCGACTACGAGCTTGAAAGTGGCTCGGCGAAGGCGGACTTTGAGCTTAGCATAAGGGAGCTAAAAGAGATCGAGTTTTTGGTCGGACGACCGCTTTACGGGCCTTTGCTAGTTATCGGCGATGCGACGAAAACGGGCGAAAAGCTAAGCGCAAACGTAAATTCTCGGCTCTTTAACGGCGATCTTAAGGCGGTCTTAAAAGACGATATCCTAAACGCAAATTTAAAAAGCTTTACCGCCAAAGGCCTCACCGACTTTTTGGGCCTCTCGCACGTCTATGACGGCATTGGCGATATGACGATGGACTATAATCTCGTCTCGCAAAAAGGTAAATTTGACGTCATAGTGGACGAAGGCAGACTCGTAAAGACCGATTTTACCGAGCAGGTAAGGATATTCACGGGACGCGACATCACGAGCGAAATCTATAAAAACAGCAAAATAAAAGGCACGATAAATAAAAACCTTATCGACTTTAACGCCGATATGAACGCGACTAGAAGCCACGTCTCGGTAACCAGCGGCAAATACGACATGGCGACCAAGGCCGTAAACGTACCGATAAAAATGAACTACGAAAAAACCGATATCGACATCACGGTCACGGGCACTAGCGACAACCCGAAATACACGATCGGCTCGGACTACCTAAAAGGCAAGGCAGTCAAAGAACTGGATAGATTTTTGGATAAGAAATTCGGCAAGGACGACGAAAACGGCACCACGGGCGATGCGAAAAAGGACGTTATAAAAGGGCTTATCAAAGGGCTGTTTTAGCTATAAATTTAATAAAAAAGGAATTAAAATGAGCGCAATTAAAAATCAAGAAATTTTAAATAATATCATGAAAGAAAACTATCTTAGGTTAAGCAAAGAGGCTATTGTTGCAGCCATGCTCAAGCAAGAGGTGGCTGGACAAAGGGTTTTTTATGTTTATCTAAAACAGTGTGGATATGATATACAGCCTGAAAATATGGATAGAAATCAGAGCGATGGCATAGTAAGAAATACAATTATTGAATGCAAACTAAACGAAAGTGAGGGCGGTGGAACAAAAAAAGCTTATCAAGAACTTTATGATATTATACCGACGCGTCTAAAGCAAAAAGGTGAGCCAATACCTTACTATCGCATTTATATAGAGCTCGAAACATTTTTAGTGGAAGTATATGACTGTCATTGTAAGTTGCAAGAAAAATTTGATTGGCATACAGATCATAGTAAATTTAAAAAATATTTCGACGATAAAAAAGAAACGTATGAATATGATTTGACTGATGAGGACGTGGATCTAGTGGAAGTCATACAAAATATCTATAAAATGATGGACGTTAATACAAAGATAGAGGCATATAAATATTTAGAGAAAGGTATGAGTGGTTGGTTTAAGCCGTTCGATTATAAAAAGCATGATATAAATAGACTAATACTAAATAATGATAAAATGAATGAAAAATATGTCCAAAAAATGGAAGGCGCATTCTTTACGCCACCTAGATACGTTAAAATTTCTACGGAGTATGTTTTAAATGCAATAAGAAATTCCAAGAAAGACGGCTTCGATGATTACGTAATCATAGATCGTTGTGCCGGTGTCGGAAATTTAGAAAGTCAATTTAATGAAGAAATTTATCCGCATTTGATACTGGGCACAATAAACGAAGCAGAAGCCTTAACAGCAAATATTCGTTTTAACGGTATGGCAAATGTTAAGGTCCTAGATGCCTTATCGCAAGAGGGAGTATGCTGGTATAAAAGAGCCATCAATAATTATATACAAAAGAATAATATTAAAAAATTAGCGGTTATTTTTCTTGAAAACCCGCCTTATGCCCAAACCAATTCCAATAAAAGCGGCGGAATAAAATCAAAATATCAAAAGACTTGGGTTCATACGCAGATGAGCAATACAGGCGGTGGTGAAGATCTTGATGAGCAGTTTTGTTTCTCTGCTTTCAAATACTACAAACCATATGCTTATATCCACTATGGACCGATAAAAATTTGGAAATCTAGAGATTTAATCAATAAAGAAGTAAAAGAGTGCTATCTTTGTAATAAAAAATATTTTAATGCGGGAGAAAGTGCGATAGCTCTTTTGCATTGGAGTAATAAAGATAAATTCTACGACGAGTTACACTTTAAAAACGATATAGACGATGATTTTGTGGTGAAAAAAGTCAAAAAAACCATATCTGAGCTATATCAAAATGATGGCAAAGAAAATGGGATCTGCGTAATTGAGGCACGTAATTTTTCTTTTGCTTCGCCAAGACTTACAGGAAGCATAAATTCCGATGAAAGATATGGTAAAAAATGGGTAAGTGAAGAAAATTTATTAAAAATTTTGCCACTATTTTGCGCTTCTCGTGATAAGGTTTCTGAAACAGGAATCATAGGAGAGATAAAAGATTATCGAATTGTAGACACTGTATATAAAACGGGTGATGGCGGAATTTTATATCAAGGTGATATGGATTTTCTGCAAAACTGTCTTTTGTTTGCTATTTGCACACAATATAATGCTTGTGATAGCAACTCTAAATTTTGGGAAGTATCCCAAAGAAAATTAGATAGAAAGAGAAAAGAAACGGAAATTTATAAAATTTATAATTTTTTATCCACCGAAACTGGCATAAACGGTTTAAAAAATTTAGAAAGTTACAATAAAGACGAATTTGGTAAGCTCTGGAGAGAACATAATTTATATCCCAAAGTAACGAGATTAAAAGTACTTTTAGAAAAATATAATATAGAAAAAATTAGGCCGAAAATGCTTAAATATGGGCTTTTAAAGTAGGTTAAAATTTAACCTACTTTAAAAATTTTATTGATCTAAAAAATATTTTACTGCTTTTTAACCATCTCCCTAAATTTAACGCAACCTTCCGTATATCCGTAGTCGCAAGAGGTCCCGTAAATATCCATCGCTTTTTTCATATCATTTTCGCTCTTTTCGTATCCTTGCGCGAGCATATAGCAGCCTTGCGAGTCTTTGTGGTCGCAGGCTAGCGAGTAGTATTTGCGGACTTTTTGCGGATCTTTAGCGCCGCCGTATTCGCCGCTATGATGCGCAGCCGCCCTATAGCACGCCTCGCCGACTCCGCCCTCGCAGGCCTTTTCATAAAGTGCCGCCGCCTTTTCGTAGTCTATCTGAGAGATTTGCCACAGTATGGTGCCCTCGTACACCGCGGCTACGGCCGTGCAGCCGTCCATGTCGCCCATATCGCACGCCTTTTTATATAGCGCAAAGGTCTTTTCGCCGCCGTCATCGTCGTTGTATGAGAGCCCCTGCTCGCCCAAAAACGCCGCCATATAGCAACCGGCGGCATTTTTATCGTCGTTGCAAGATTTTTCAAACAGTCGCGCGCCGTTTTCGAAGTCCGATTTTTTTAGATATATTTTCGTGGCTTGTTCAAAGTTCCCGCCAAAAGCTGCCGCCGCCAAGATCGCGGCTAAAATAATCTTTCTCAACGCATCCTCCTATTTGCTAAATTTTTTAGATTTGGCGCAGCCGCGACCAAGGCCGTTTTCGCAAGCAAGACCGTAATATTTTGCCGCCTCGGCGCTATTTTTAGGCGTTCCGTCGCCTGATTCGTAGATATCCGCCGAGTTGTAGCAGCCCTCGGCCTCTCTGGCCTCGCAGGCTAGTTTATAGTATTTTAGCGCATCGGCGAATTTCGAGGCGTTGTCGTGCTGTTTAGCTATCTTTAGGCAAGCTTCCCCGTCTTTGCTCTCGCATGCTTTTTCGTAAAATTCGGCCGACTTTTCCGTATCGTCCTGCTCTACGACAAAATTATCATTTGACGGCGTAGAGTCGTAAAAATCGCCCGCCATAGAGCAAGCTTTAGCGTAGCCAAGATCGCAAGCGCTTTTATAAAGCTCAAAAACTTCGCCGTTGATTCGCGCATACTCCTCATCGTCTTTTAGGTCGTATGTTTGATATGCTTTTAGCTGAGCGGCTATGTAGCAACCGACGGCGTTTTTATCCTCGCGGCACGACTTTTCGTAGAGTTTGGGCACGTTTTTATCGCCCATATCTTGTAGGTATTTTTTAGTAGCGATTTCAAAATTCGTCTGCGCGGCCGCCAATCCGGCTAAAATCAAAACAAGATAAATTTTCCTAAACATAGCGGCTCCTTATTTTTTATTTTTATAAAGTTTTCTAAAATCGGCGCAAGCTCCTCTAGAGCCGTAGTCGCAAGCTAACCCGTAAAAATCCATCGCCTTTGTCTCGTCTTTTTTCACGCCCTCGCCCCTTTCGTACATATCGGCTAGCGCGTGGCAGCCGCTCGCGTCCTCGTACTTGCACGCGGTTTCGTAAAATTTAGACGCTTTGGCTAAATTTTGCTCGGTGCCCCTGCCCTCGTCGTAGTATCCGGCCACTCTCGCACACGCGGCGCCTACTTTGCCCTCGCAAGCCTTTTCGTGAAATTTCATCGCTTTTTTATAGTCGGTTTCCTGTCCGGCCTGTCCGTTTTCATAGATGTCGCCCAGAGATTTGCAACCGTCCATATCGCCCGCATCGCAAGCTTTTGAAAACTGCTCGAAGCCTTTTGCCTCGCTAGAGTTTTGCGAATAGGCGTTAATGTTTATAAAGCCCGCGGCATAGCAGCCTACGATATTTTTCTCCTCGTAGCAAGACTTTTCAAAGAGCTTTAAGGCGTTGTCGTAGTTGTTTTGAGCTAGCTCCGCGCTCGCCTCCTCAAAAGCAGGCACGGTGGCAAAAGCCGCAGACGCCAAAAAAGCGACGCAAACGATTTTCTTTAGCATTTGTTTTCCTTAAATTTGATTATTTTTCGCAAAATCTAAAATTTGACGCAAACTATCTGCCCATTCTATCGAAAAACCACATAAAAGCAAACAGTAACCCCGTAGCCTTGGTTTTGGTTTCGTCAAACATAAACTCCCGCGCCCGCTCAAGCGGCACGTAAACTAGCTCGATACTTTCGCCGTCTATGCCGCCGCCCTCGCTGATTTTCATCGCGTCGTTTATAGCGGCAAAAAACATCGTCTGCTTCGCTCCGCCAAACCCCAGCGCGCCGCGAGTAGATGTTATGCGCTCTACCTTGCTTACGGCAAAACCAGTCTCCTCGGCGATCTCCTCGACGACGGTCTGCTCCTCGCTCTTGCCTTTGTCCATCAGACCCGCGCAAAGCTCGTAAGTATAGCCCTCGTCGCCCTGTTGCGTCAAATTTAGCTCGCGCCCTTCTTGCAGGTTAAACCAAACGGCGGGGCGAAACTGCTTAACCAGCAAAAACGCGTCCTTGTCCTCGTGATAAAGCAGTACCGAGACGCTGTCGTGAGCCTTGATACACTCCCATCTGACGGACTTCTCGCACAGTTCAAAGGAAATTTGATACGGCTTTACGTAGCGCGGGGCGGTTAAATTTTCTATTTTGATATTTTTTACAGAAGTATCCATTTTGCCAGTCCTAAAAAGCTAAAAAAGCCGACCGTGTCGGTAACGGTGGTAAGCAGCACGGCTGAGCCGACGGCAGGATCGATGTCAAATTTCTTTAAGCTTAGCGGTATCAAAGTACCGAAAAATCCGGCGAAAAACAAATTTATCAGCATCGAAGCGCCGATAACTACGCCCAGCATCGGGCGGTTAAACCATATCGCAGCGATAATGCCCATCAAAAACGCAAAGGTTAGTCCGTTTATAAGCGCGATGCCGACCTCGCGTTTTAGCGCGTTTGCGGCGTTTTTAAACTCGATTTCTCCCAGAGTTAGTCGGCGCACAGTAACCGTAAGCGCCTGGGTGCCGGTGTTTCCACCCATGGATGCTACGATTGGCATCAGTACCGCGAGCGCTACGTAGCTAGCTATCGTCTCGTCAAAAAGCCCGATGATCGAGGAGCTAATAAGCGCGGTAAATAAATTTATAAGCAGCCAAACGGCGCGCGCGCGAGTGGCCTTAACCAGGCTCGTATCCTCTTCCTCAGCCTCGTCGTAGACGCCGGCTAGGTTATAAATTTGCTCTGTTGCGCTCTCTTGGATGTAGTCGTGGATATCGTCGGCGGTTATTCGGCCTAGCAGTATGCCCGTGCTGCTGGTTACTGCGATGACGTTTAGGTCGTAGTCTTGCACCATGACGGCTACGTCTTGCATGAGGTCCATATCGTTTGCGACGTGGGGTTTGTAGCGATCTGCTTGC
>NZ_CALINL010000120.1 GCF_938045225.1 uncultured Campylobacter sp. | reverse complement strand
CATGCAGGAAAAACAGCAAGCGGTTACTGCCGGGACCACAATCGTCCCGGAATCCATTAGCCCGGAAACCGACCGGGCCGTCGGCCGGGCAATAGAACAATACGAAGCAGTCCTCGATGCCCAATGGACTGATCGTGATTGCACACTATCATCCTGCCCACATTCCAGTCGAGCAATTCCCGGTGTTCCAACAGGCAGGGGACTATTTACCACGCAGGAACGAAACAACATCGAGGAGCGAGGAAACCTACTTGCCTACCCCTCCTCATCACGCGTTCAAGTTCGCAGCGATATTGAACTGTACAGCGTCAAAGCAAAAAATAATGATGAGGTTGAAGCAATCGTGTACGTCACAATTATCAAAACATCCGAGGATAACGAGAAAAACAGCAACAGTTCGTTGATTTTGGTCGGGATTTTTACGAGCTTGTCGTTGATAAATTTAATCACGATCGGCTTTAAAAACGTATCTGCGACGATAGATATCACGACGATAGTATAGACGGCGATGACGATCGCAGCCGCGGTGTTGCCGTTAGCAAACTCGTAAAGGCTGATCGGCCCCCACGCGAGCAATCCGCCAACGACCGGGACAAGCGAAGTAAAGGCAAAGAGTATGCCCATCAAAAAGCCGTTGTAGCCGTACGAAATCGTGATGATAGCAAAGAGGCAGCCCTGCAAAATCGCATTTAAAACGATAGAGTAAAGCACGACGCTCATGACGTTGGCTACTTCGCTGAGGATAAACTCGCTCTCGCTCTCTTTCATCGGAAGCGCACTTTTTAGGTAGCCCACGAGCTCGCTACCGTACAGCACCGCAAAAAAGAAAAACACGAGGATGAAAATCATGTCGATGAGAAATTTTACGCTTGATTTGCCGATGCCGCCAAGGCTAGAAAGCACGTTGCTAGATATCGCTCCGACGTCGATGTCTGCGATCATCTCTTTGATTTTAGGCTCTAGAAATTTGATCGGTTCGGGTAGCTGAAAATTCCCGCTTTGAAAATAATTTAGCGTATTTGTTATGTAGCCGGTGTTAAAATTTGCGGCGTGCTTGGCGATCTCGATCACGGCGTACAAAAGCGGCGCGATAAATAGCGAAAACAGCGCAAGCGTCGTAAGAGCCGCCGAGAGGGTCCTTTTACCCTTCGTTAGCTGTAAAAATTTGACGTTGACGTTTGAGGTGGCAACCGCGAGCAAGGCGGCGATAAATATATTTAGCAAAAACGGCTTAAAAAGGTACACCACTAGCGCCAACGCGCAAAGAGCGAAGATGCCGAAAAACACTCGATTATTCATTTTTTTCCTTTGAGGGGCTTATTATATCAGATTTTGCGAGGTTTTGCGGACGGGCGAGTGGCGGACGAGGCGGCTTTAGCGCGACTGGGTAAAACAGGCGTAAATTTAGATGCGCGCGGGACG
>NZ_CALINL010000119.1 GCF_938045225.1 uncultured Campylobacter sp. | reverse complement strand
TGACCATCCTGGGTCAGTCCCAGCAGATGCTCGCCTCCATCGGTATTGAGGACCCGGCACGCTACATGGGGCCGCTTTGCGAGCCGAGCGCCGAAAATCTCAAAAAAATCGAACAAACCATAAAACAATATAATTTAAAAGGATTTTAATGAATTGCGAAAACGAATTTAAAGGCAAAACTCTAGTAATAAGCGGCGGAACGCGCGGTATCGGACGCGCCATCGTGGAGGAATTCGCCGCAAAGGGCGTAAATATCGCCTTTACTTATAACTCAAACGAAGAGCTAGCCAAGACCCAAGCCGCCGAACTCGAGGCGACGTACGGCATAAAAGCCAGAGCCTACGCGCTAAATATACTCGAGCCCGAGACCTACAAAGATCTATTTTTAGAGATCGACGCAGACTTTGACCGCGTAGATTTTTTCGTCTCAAACGCCATCATCTCGGGTCGTCCGGTAGCAGGCGGATATACGAAATTTATGAAACTTCGCCCTCGCGGTATCAATAACATTTTCACAGCAACCGTAAATGCATTCGTAGTCGGCGCGCAAGAAGCGGCAAAACGCATGGAAAAAACGGGCGGCGGCAGCATCATCTCGCTATCATCGACGGGTAATCTAGTTTACATAGAAAACTACGCAGGCCACGGCACCGCAAAAGCCGCGGTAGAAGCGATGGCGCGCTATGCGGCGACCGAGCTTGGCGAAAAAAATATCCGCGTAAACGTCGTTAGCGGCGGCCCGATCGAGACGGACGCGCTTAGGGCCTTTACAAACTACGAGGAAGTGCGCGACAAAACGGCTGAGCTAAGCCCGCTAAATCGCATGGGTCAGCCAACAGATATCGCCGGCGCATGTTTGTTTCTGTGCAGCTCAAAAGCTAGCTGGGTGACGGGCCACACATTCATCATCGACGGCGGTACAACATTTAAATGAAAAAAGCGAATTTAGTCTGCGCTCCTTTGTTGATTGGTCGCGTTTTGGGCAAATTCGGCAGTATAAATTTAACGCGCTTGCAGGCTAAATTTGATGAAAATTTAAAATTTGAAAGCAAATTTTGCGGCGCGGACGGTTTTCTTAAAATTGATCTAAATTTGAAAGAATCGAAACGCTTTTTACAGTTAAATTTAAATCCAAAATTGCTCAAATTTGACGAAGCGGTGAGTAAATTTAACCAAAGCGCAAATCCGCGACCGACAAAATCAAGTAAAATGCGAGTCGGCAAATTTTATGCGGGCTTTATCGCCGAGCCGTCAAATTTTAAACTCCGAAATCAAAAAGAAAGAACAAATAAATGAGCCTAAATTTACCAAACGCCCTAGCCTTCCTGCGCGTATTTCTCGCACCTCTGATGTTTTGGCTGCTACTTAGCGTAAATTCCTTCTCAGGCGTGCACGTTAGCTGGATGAACTACTTTGCCGCGCTTGTATTCGTGATCGCCAGCGTTACGGACTTTTTCGACGGATTTATCGCGCGCGCGTGGGATCAAAAGACCAAGCTTGGAGCCGTGATCGACCCGCTTGCGGATAAAATGCTAACTCTTGGCGCATTTTTAGGGCTCATGATGATAGACCGCGCGAGCCCTTGGGCCGTGTATCTCATCCTCGTTCGCGAGTTTTTTATCACGGGATTTCGCGTCGTGATGGCGGGCGAAGGCGTAGAGGTCGCCGCGTCGATGGCGGGCAAGGTCAAAACCGTTTGCCAGATGTTCGCGATCGGCTTTTTAACCATGCAGTGGCCTTTTGGCGAGTTTTTGCTCTGGCTTAGCGTCGCACTGACGCTGTATTCGGGCTTTGAGTACATAAACGCTTATGTAAGGCACGTTAAAAATCAAGCCAAAAAGGCGTAAATTTGAGAACCGGAAACGCCATAATCTATCTAGCTAGTTTCGTCGTGGTCGCGGCGGGACTAAAGGCCGCTAGTGTCGTCGTGCTACCGTTTTTGATGGCGGTTTTTATCGCTATCGTGGCGACGCCTGCGATAAATGCGCTAGAAAAGCTCAAATTTCCGCGCGTTTTAGCCTTTGCGCTCGTTACGGCGGTCGTGTTTTTGTCGCTGGGATTTATCGCAAACACCGTGATAAAGACGATAAACGGGCTAGTTAGCTACATGCCCGAGCTTCAGAGTAAATTTAAAGCCCTCGCCGATCATTACCACCAGATGCTAGCGAGCCGCGGCCTAATCGATCCCGAGAGCGTCGCCGCGCCCGCAGACTTTGATATAAATAAAATTTTTGCCGTGCTGGGCGGATTTTTAAGGAGCGGCACCGAGCTCGTTTCAAAGAGCTTTTTCGTCTTTTTGCTCGTTACTTTTATGCTTTTTGAAGTGCAGGTATTTTCTCAAAAAGTCGAGTATTTTGCGAGTAAAAATCCGCAAACAAACCAGATCGTAGATACGTTTATATCAAATCTCAAACGCTACCTCGCGATCAAGTCCGCAGCATCGTTTGCGACGGGCGTTTTTATATTTATCGGGCTAAATTTTATCGGCGTGCCTTACGCGCCGCTTTGGGGGATTTTAGCTTTCGTGCTAAATTTTGTCCCGACGATCGGCTCTATCATCGCGGCCGTTCCAGCGCTTTTGGTGGCGCTTTTGCTAAACGACGCGGCGGCTTGCGCTTGGACCGCGGCGCTGTATGCAGTCGTAAATGTCGTCATCGGCAAT
>NZ_CALINL010000118.1 GCF_938045225.1 uncultured Campylobacter sp. | reverse complement strand
CACCAAAAGCTCATTTAAGATAGTACCTTTTGGGCCTGCTACTTTTTTGCCTTTTAGATCTTTTGGCGACTTGATGTTTTTATCTTTAGAAAATATCACAAAAGCCTCTGGCGCCCTTGAATAAGCGCTTATGATCTTTATATCAGCCTTATTTGCAGCCGCTAGTATGACCGAAGTGCCGCCCACGCAGTTTAAAAACTGGAGCGAATTTGAAGCGAGCGCTTGCGTTTGCTTAGCACCCGAGGTGATCTCGGAGTATTCGACTGGCATGCCAAAAGACTTCGCGTAAAAGCCTTTAAATTTATCGACAATCGATGGGACGTTTAGCGGCGATTTGACGTAGGTCATGCCGATCTTATCTAGACCATCGCTTGCGTTTGCGACGAGACAAAGCAAAGAGGCCGCACACAAAACCTTAAAAAACTTTCTCATACTTACTCCTTTTAAAAATTTTCAAGATTATATAATCTTTTGCTTCATTTTGGTTTTAATTATCATTTTATTTACCTAAATTTCACTCAAAATTTTGCGTTTTATCGCTATTAGCTCCTCACTTAGCAGATCTCTTGGTCTTGCTAAATTTGATAGCTCGTAGTTTGACTTTATCCCGCCCTTTTCAAGCAAGATGATCTCATCAGCCAAAAATAGCGCCTCGTCGATGTTGTGGGTGACAAAAAGGATGGTTTTGCCAGCTTGTATTTTTAGGATTTCAGCCTGCATGCTAGCTCTAGTAAATGCATCAAGCGCGGCAAATGGCTCGTCCATGAGGATCAAATTTGCTTCATATGCAAGCACTCTTGCAAGCGAAACGCGCGAGCTCATGCCACCAGAGAGCTGCGAAACGGCGGCAAATTTAAAGTCGCTAAGCCCTATCATCGATATGAGAGTCTCTATCTTTGCTGGCTCGATCTCATGCTTTTTAAGCGCAAAAACGATATTTTCATAGACGTTTAAAAATGGCATAAGGCGGGCTTCTTGAAAGACAAAGCCAATCTTTGCTTGCTCTTTAAATTTTATCTCACCCTGACTAATGCTCTCAAGACCGGCGATGAGGCGCAAAAGCGTAGTTTTACCGCAACCGCTTCTGCCAAGTATGACGGTGATCTTATCTTTTTTTATGCTTAAATTTAGCTCTCTCAAAACGTCGATACGCTTTTCGCCTATAAAAAAATGCTTGGATAAATTTGAAATTTCTATCATTTTTCACCTCGCAAAAGGCTAAATTTCGCTATCAAGAGCAAAAATATCCTATCTATGAGCACGCCGCAAATGCCGATAGTAAAAATGCCGACAAATATCCTATCTGCACGTGAAAGCTCCTCTGCGTCAAGTATGAGATACCCTAGCCCGCTTGAGGCCGCTATCATCTCCGCTCCGATGATCGCGCGCATAGCATAGCCAAAGCCTATTCGCATACCGACAAAGATATCTTTTAGCGCGCTTTTAAAAATGATCTTGTAAAAAATCTCAAATTTGCTAAAGCCAAAAATTTTACCGACTTCGATAAGCTTCACGTCGCAGCTCGTTAGCCCTTTTGAGATACTAAGAAACATCGGAAAAAACGAGGCTAGGATGATAATAATGATCTTTGGTGTCTCATTTATGCCAAACCAAAGCACTAAAATGGCGATCAGGCTAAGCGGCGGGATGTTTCTAAAAAACTCTAGTATCCACTCGTAATAAACACCGATCTTTGGCAAAAGCGCTGCAATACCGCCAAGCACAAGTGCTAGGGCAAAGGAGAGCGCGTAGCCTGCAAATATACGCTTAAAGCTGATGACCGTGTGCGTGACGAGCTCGCCGCTTTGTATCATGGCTAGCATCGTCTTAAAGGTCGTCACAGGACTTGGCAAGATATATGGCGTGAAAATTTCTAGCTCGCAGACGACCTGCCAGATGGCAAAGATCACGAGAACTAAAATACTCTTTTTAAAAATTTCCTTCACAGCCCATCTCCGTTGTGACAGCCGTTTTCGCAGTATAAAAGCTCGATGATCCAGTAGTTTTTAAGCTCGCTAAATTTATATGAAAGGGTATTTTCTATCTTCTCTTTGCTACTAAGGCTTAGAGTTTTTACCCCTAAATTTGAAAAAAATCCCGGCGGTATCGGACTCTGCTCGATACTACGCATCTTTAAATTTATAGCGTTTTGCTCCCTAAAGCTTTTCCACGTCAAAAATGTGGTTCGCGTCAAATTTAGCCTCCTGCCAAGCTCGGCCAAGTCCTCACAGGGCGTCGTCACGTAAAGCCACTCGTCCTCTTTTAGCCTTGAGCTAAGCTCCATGGCGCTTTCAATCAAAATAGGGTTTAAATTTGATACAAGGCTAGCATGCTCTTTGAAATTTGCCCTGATGAAATTTGCAGCCCTAGGACAGCGACTATCAAAGATGAGTTTCTTTTGCGCGAGGCTATTTTTGTATGCGTTTTTGACGCTATTAGCGTGATCTTTTTCGCACTCCATTACGCTAAAGCCCTTATCTTGCAAGCTCTTTTTAAGCGCCGCAAGCTCGTAGATACTTTTTACAACAGGATTTAGCCAAACCAGTTTTTTCATGAGAGCTCCCGTCAAATTTAAAAGCTAAAATTTAATAATCGAAATCAGAATTGTATCATTTGAAAGCAAAAAGACGGCTTTGGAAGCTAAATTTGTAAGAAAACGGGTAGACTTTTATGTCCGGCTTTTGCTTTTTTCGCGATTTATACATGAGCCTTAGCTGTACTATGCCGCCTTTTTCAAGCCTCATTAGCTCTTTTAGATAGACGAATTTCTCAACTTTAAATTCAAAAGATAAGCCGTCAAATTTAAACGGCTTGTTTTAGCCCTAACGCCCTCTCGCTAAACCCCTCTCCCACGATAAACTCCGTCGTATAAACCAGCGTGCGGCCTTCCTGCGCGTCTTTGATACGGATGATTAGGCGTTTGTTGTTTTTATCGGCTGCTGCGCGGTGTTCGCCGATGGCGGCGCGGTAAATTTGCGTGATGAGATCCTTGCCAGTTTCGTCCAAATTTAGCTCTAACACGAGATCCTCAAGCTCTCTTTTGCCTCTGTTTTCGCTAGATGCCTGGCCGTTTTGGTAGCTTGCGCCGCTGCTTTCCTTGCGCTGTTTAAAGCTTCTGCTTTGGAAATTCATATCGCGCGCGTCCTCTAGGCTCACGACGTCGATTAGATTTATGCGAGCGCCCTGATCGTCGCGGCTGTAGCGCACCTTAAATGCTAGCGGAGCGTCCTTTTGCTCCTCGCTTAGGTTCTCGATGAGCCCCTTTTCGGAATCAAACGCCGCGACCTTAAACGTGCTAAAAAGGTCCATAATGCTTAGCATCATAAACTCTTTGCCGGTTTTTTTGCTAGGAATTTTAGCGATCTCGGCGATCTTGCCGACGACTAGTATCTCGCTCGTTTTATCTATCTTGCCGAAGTCCTTGCTAGGCGTGTGTTTTATCTGCTCGATTTGCTCTTTGTATTTCTCCAGCGGATGCGAAAAATCCATGCCCATAGCCTCGTCAAGAGTCAAAATTTTATCCAAATTTATGCGCATGAACTGCCCGTCTTTGGAGTAGCGAACCTTAAATGCATGCGGCAAATCGCGCTCATCGGCACTCATCGACTCGACCGCGCCAAGGCCTCTGTCAAAGACAGCGATCTCGACCGTACCGTGAAAATCGAGCATCTCTATAGTGCCCATTTTTTTGCCGTTTTTCTTGCTGATCCTAGTCGTTAGATCCTCTATCTTGCCCACGAGTAGCATCTCGCCGTTTTCAGGTAGCTCGTCAAATTTATCGCTTAGCGTGTATTTTATCTTTGAGATTTGCTCGCGGTACTCGTCTAGCGGGTGGCCGGAGAGATAGATACCCACGCTTTCTAGCTCAAATTTGAGCTTTGTTTTTAGCTCTAGCTCGGAGTCGTCGCGCACGAGACTAGTTTTAACCGTCGCCATACTCTCGTCGTCGCCAAACAGACTCTCCGCCGCGTTTTTCTTGATGGTAGCGGCGTTTTTGCATGCCTCTACGATGTTATCTAGGTTGTTTAGCATCATCTTGCGCGTTAGGCCGAAGCTATCAAACGAGCCCGATTTTATCAGGCTTTCAAAGACTTTTTTATTTACCTTAAAATTATCCACGCGCGAGACGAAGTCGTCGATGTCTTTAAACTCGCCTTTGGCCTGCTCTTCTAGGATATTTTCTATCGCCGCGCCGCCTACGCCCTTTATCGCGCCTAGGCCGTAGATGATGGCGTCCTTGCCGCCTTCGCTAACGACTGAGAATTCTTTGGCAGATTTATTGACTGATGGCGGCAGGATAGCGATATCTAGGCGCTTGCACTCGTCTATGTAGCGCGAAATCTTATCAGCATTCGTCTCCTCGCTCGTGATGAGAGCCGCCATAAATTCGGCCGGATAGTACGTCTTCATATAAGCCGTCTGAAAGGTCACGTAGGTGTAGGCCGCGGCGTGGGATTTGTTAAATCCGTACGAAGCAAAGTGCAAAATGAGCTCAAACAGCTCGTCGGCCTTTTTGCCGTCTAGCCCCTGCGCCTGCGCTCCTTCGATAAATTTACCCTTTAGCCTATCCATCTCCTCTTTTATCTTTTTACCCATAGCCTTTCGGAGTTGGTCGGACTCACCTCTGGTA
>NZ_CALINL010000117.1 GCF_938045225.1 uncultured Campylobacter sp. | reverse complement strand
CACGTCTTGTAGGTAAACCGAGTCAAACGCGGCTCTAAAAATTTTCTTGGTCAGATTTTCAGTCTCTAGCCACTGCTCGATAGTTTGAGAAGGTACGGCAAAGATACCGCTTAAAATTTCGATCGCGACCATATTGTTTATATCTCTTATCTTTTGCTTGCAGTACGATCGGATCGTGGCTCTAGCCTTGCCCGTTTTTACGCTGCCTAACCACGAACAGCGGTATTTTGGCTCATCGCCGGTTACGATACTAACGATATCGCCGTTTTTTAGCTCCGTTAGCAGCGGTACTCGCACGCGGTTTACGTAGGCTTCTTTAGCGTGCAAGCCTACGTGCGTGTGTATCTCGTAAGCGTAATCAAGCGCCGTCGCTCCGCGCGGAAGCGTGAATATATCGCCCTTTGGCGAATAGACCGCGACGTCTTCGACATAAAGGCTATCTTTTGCATATTCGTAGAGCTCCTCGGGGTTTTCGCTCGCTTCTTCCATACCGTTTTCTATACCACTGATGTCGCTTAGCCAGTCAAGTTTCGGATTTAAAAAGCCGCCACTTTTATATTTCCAGTGCGCTGCGACGCCGTACTCTGCGGTTTTATGCATATCAAAGGTGCGAATTTGAACCTCAAAGATGCTTTTGTTATCAAATATCGTAGTGTGTATCGTTTGGTAGCCGTTTTGCTTCGGTAGCGCGACATAGTCTTTGAAGCGCGAGATTAGAGGGTTAAAATTTATATGCAAATTTCCAAGCACCAAATAGCAATCCTGCGGCTCTTTAACCAGTACGCGCGCAGCCAGCAGATCTAGCACCTCCTCGATCGAGATGCCTTTTCTCTGCATTTTTAGATAGATCGAATAGTGATGTTTGATACGCTTTTGTATCTCAAAGTCGTTTTCGCTAAAACCGTTTTTGAGTAAAATTTGAAAAATTTTGTCGGTAAACGCGTTTAGCTTTAGCACGAGCTGCTGTTTGTGTTCGGTTAAGTAATCGTCGATTTTTTTATACTCTTCGGGCAAAGCATACTTAAAGCTAAGATCCTCAAGCACGTTTTTGATCGACGAAATGCCCAGCCTATGCGCGATCGGAGCGTAAACCATCAGCGTCTCTTCAGCGATTCGTTTTTGCTTTTCCGGACGCAAAGCTTGCAGGGTGAGCATATTGTGCAGTCTATCGCAAAGCTTTACTACGAGCACTCTCACGTCCTCGATGGAGATGAGCAACATCTTGCGAAATGTCATCGCAGACGCCGCCAAACGCTCGTTTGACTCCGAGCTTGCGAGCTTATCCTCTCTGATGGCTACGATTTTAGTTAGCCCCTCAACTAGCTTTGCGACCTCTTCGCCAAAGTCCTCTCGCACGCTCTCTATAGACCTATCCGTATCTTCGACCACATCGTGAAGCAAGGCGGCAACAATCATATCCTCGTCTCCGCCCATGTGCGCCACGATGCAGGCCACTAGGATAGGGTGTATCGCGTACGGTTCGCCGCTTTTTCTAAACTGCCCCGCATGCGAGATAACGCAGCACTCGATCGCGCGCTCTAAATTCGGCGTAAAATTTATCAGCTCGCTAAGCAGCTGTCTCGCCTGAGCGACGTCCTTGCAAGCGGTTATATCGTCGATTAATTGTTCTAGTAAAAATCCGCTATTTAGCTGCTTCAACTATGCCCTCTAAAGCTATCTTGCCCTCGGCTATCTCGCGTAGGGCGATATCGGCAAATTTCATCTTAGTAACGTCGATATCAAGCAAGCTTTTTGCGCCGCCGGCTAGAGCCTCAGCTCTTTTTGCTACGACTAAAGCCAGCTTATATCTATCGTCTCCGACGAGTTTTAGAGCCTTTGCCGCTACTTCTTCAGATCTCATTTATTCTCCTTAAATTTAATTTCTTACGATAGAGCAAAACGCACTCTCGTCGCCTTGTATGATTTTGAGCAGGTTTCCGTCTTTAAACATATTGCACACCAAGATCGGTAACGAATTATCCTTAGCTAACGCAATTGCCGTATCGTCCATCACTTTGATATCGTCACTCATAGCAAGCTCGTAGTTTAGCTCTTTCAGCAACGTCGCATTTTCAAATTTATGCGGGTCTTTGTCGTAAACGCCGTCCACTTTCGTAGCTTTGATTATCATATCTGAATCTATCTCGATAGCGCGCAAGGTCGCCGCCGTATCGGTAGTGAAAAATGGATTTCCAGTTCCCGCGGCAAAGATCACGACGCGGCCTTTTTCGAGGTGTCTGTTCGCGCGTCCGACGATGAAAGTTTCACAGATAGCTTCCATCTTTATCGCGCTTTGTACGCGCACATCCAGACCCACGCTCTCTAGCGCCTCTCTCATCGCGATAGAGTTTATCACGGTAGCTAGCATGCCCATGTGATCGCCGCTGGTGCGCTTTATGATGCCGTCTCTAGCCGCGCTAACGCCGCGTATGATGTTGCCTCCGCCGATAACGATACCTACTTGGATGCCGTTTTCTACTAGCTCTTTGATCTGTTTTGCGATAAATTTAAGCACCGCGTTATCTATACCAAAGCCGCTGTCTCCAGCTAGCGCCTCGCCTGAAAATTTAACTAAAATTCGCTTTTTTCGCTCCATTTTTCATCTCCTTAAATTTTCGGATTTTAGCTAAATTTGCTTTAAATTTTGCTAATCTCGGCGCGCGAGTGCTATTTTAGACTGATTAGCTCGAGTGGGTCTATGTGGTAGTTTTTCTGCGTAACTTCAAAAGTCAGATCTCGCTGCACGCGCCCGATGACGTAGCCTTTTTGCACTTTTGCACCCACTTTTACGGTAGGGGCGATCTGGCTAAGGTGCGCGTAGATCGTGTGAATGCCGTTTGGATTTTCGATGATGACGACCTTATCTAGCATCGCAGTTTCTTTGGCAAAGACCACTTTGCCGTTAAATACGCTTTTTACCTTTGCGTCGGCAGAATTTGCGCTTAGCACGACCGATTCGTTAAAAATTTTGATGTTATAGATGGGATCTACGTAGTTGCCGAATTTTTGCTTGACCGTAAAGCCATCAAGCGGCGCGATCGTCTTTTCGCCGCTATATTTTTTAACAAGACTCGTTTGATAGCTCGAGCCAAACTGCTTCACGTCGCCATCAGACGCGCTTGCGGCAGCCTCGCCTTTTTTGTCTTTCTTATTTTTTTGAGCTTTGGCTTCGGCTGCTTTTTGTGCGGCCAGAGCCTTTTTAGCCTCCTCGCTCTCTCTTTTTGCGACGATTTTTAGCTCTTCTAGCGTCCTTCTGATCTCGTCTTGTTGAGCTTGTAGGCGCGAGAGTTGCTTTTGATAAATTTCCTTATCTCGCTTTAAATTTGCCAGCGTTTTCATCTGCTTATCTTGCAGGGAAACTAGCTCGGCTTGCTTAAATTTAAAGGTTTTTAAATTTGACTTTATGCCATCTATCTTGTCGTTTTGGGTTTTTATCAAATTTTGCGTACTTTCGTACTGCTTGGCTAGCTCGTTAAAATCATCCTTTAGCACCGAGTTTAGCTTGCTTAAAATCTCGGTGGCGATGATGCTATCCACGCCCTCCTCATACTCTTTTGGCATTATGAGATCGAAAGAAAACTCGTCTGAGATGATGCGCACGATGCTTTTTTGGATATTTTTTTGACTTTGTGTGAGATCTTTGTTTTGCTTTACTAGCTCGTCAAGCTCGCCGCTAACGCTTTTTGCGCTATTTTCCAGCTGCGCTATTTGGACGATGAGCTCCTTCATCTTATCGTCGGTTTGCTTGACGCTTTTTTCGCCGCCGAGTATGTCGCCGGCTAGGTCGTCAAGCTTTTTATTTAGCTGCTTTTCAAGCTCTTTTGAGGACTCGAGATAGGTCGTTTGATTTTTTATCTTTTCGCCCGTGCTTGCATTTAAGCAAATCATGGCGGCCAGCAAAACGTAAATTTTTCTCATATCGCCGTTGCTTTTCTGGTTACGAGATAAACGGCTAAAAAGCTAATCGCAAGCGAAACACCCAGCAGTACTCCGCCCTCGTAAAACAGATCAATTGCCGGCAAATTTATATTTAGATCCGCAGCAACCTCTTTAACGGGCTGTAAATCCGGCAAAATAATATAAAACACCGCCACCAAAACGGTCGCTATAAACGAATCAAACAGCGCGTTTTTATATAACGCGCCCGATTTTAGCCACGACGGAGCTCCAAGCAAAGTCATTATTTCGATGCGTTCCTTGTGCTCGTATAGCCAAATTCGCATCTGTTTTGCGATGAGCATAAGCCCGATTAACCCGATTAGCCCCGAAAATATCGCCGAAATATTTTTAATCAGCTGCATGATTTTATAAATTTTATCATGCGTTTTTGAAAAGGTCTCAACCCTGCTCACGCCGTTAATCTTTGAAATTTTATCCTTTATCTCTTGCATATATTGGGTGCTTGGAAAGGCATTTAGCTTTAGCGAGTAAAATTTAGGCAACGCGTTTTGCAAAACGGCGATATTTTTTGATGAAATATCTTTAGAGAGCTTCTCTAGTACGGGCTTTGAACTAAGCGGTTCAAGAGATTCAAACGTATGAACGAGCGGCTTTACGTCGGTAGCGTTTAGCTCGTTTTGACTTACGATGATGATGTTGTAGTCTTTGTTCATCACGGACTCATACTCGTCCACCACTCGCCCGACTAGCAATATAAACTGAATGCCCACGAGTAACGCCATAAGCGGAATTATAGTGCTTAAGTGGTTTTTAAAGAATTTCATATAGGCGTCCATTTTCTATAGCAAGATGTCTGTAGGGTACTCTTAGCGAGCTTGGTACTTTGTGCGTGACGACCACTATGCAAGTACCTAAAAACTCCTTAGCCGAGCGCAAAAGCCCCCAGATAACGTCGCTTGAGTATTCATCGAGGCTGCCCGTCGGCTCGTCGCAAAGTAGCAAATTTGGATTATGCGCGAGCGCTCTAGCCATCGCAGCTCGCTGCTGTTCGCCGCCGCTTAGCTCGTTTGGATATTTGTGCGCTCTGTGGAGCAAATTTACATGCTTTAAGAGCTTGGTCGCCTGATTTTTACAAACGTTAGCGCTAAGGCCTTTTATCATTAGCGGCAGCATCACGTTTTTTTCGATGTTCCACTCGCTTATCAAGCGGTAGTTTTGAAAAACCACGCCGATGCGCTGCCTTAGTTTATCTAGATTTTGCCCGCCAAGATTCATCATATCGGTTAGGCAGACGTTTAGCGAGCCAGCACTCGGTTTTATCTCGCCGTAAAAAGATTTTAAAAGCGTTGATTTGCCGCTGCCGCTTTGCCCGGTGATAAAAACGAAATCATTGGCGTAAATGTCAAATTTTGCGTCCGTTATGAGCTTTTCACAGCCCTCGTATCCTAGGCAAAGCCCGCTTGCGCTAATTATTTTTTGCATCCGCCAAATACTCCTTCAACGCAAGATGCGCCTTTAAATTTTCAGCCGTAACGAGCGGCTTTTTTATAAAATATTCCGCGCCTTTTTCGCCGAGCAAAACATAGCAGTGCTCGGGCGCGTTAAATGAGCCAAACGCCGCGCGAATCAAAATTTCGCCGTCTTTTTCGTATTTTTCTTCCAAATGCAAGAAAAAATCATCCTCTTTTATCGTTTGGTTGCTAAATTTAGCCGAGATCTTGCTCGCGTCGTAGCCGTTTTCAAATTTTAGCTCGCCCTGATCGGCCCTTGGTTCGCTTTGCTTTTCGCAGGTAAAGATAACGTCGTAAATATCTTTTTGGTGCCTTTTCCAGCGGTCTTCATATTTGCTGCTCACTTTTAGGTCGCGGTTTTTGTAAATTTGCACGTCGGCGTCGCTTAGATCTAAAATTTGAGCCAAAGTAAAGTCCGCATACTCGCGGCTATCGGTTCGCAGCTCAAATTTACCGCCCACTTTTAGCGTTCGCTCGCATTCCAGGGCAAATTTAGCAGACGCCACGCGCCTATGAGGAGCGTCATCCCAAGGCACTGGAAAATGCAAGAAAATCTTATCTATAAAATTTGACTCTACAAGCGATAAAAGTAGCCTCGCGTCGCAGTTTACGAGCATGACGTTGTTTAGATTTCGAGCTTTAGCCAGCTTTGCGACCTGCTCGAGCGAGGGTTTATAGACCTCGATACCGACGACTAACGTATTTGGATTATTTTCCGCCTGAAATAGCAAGTGCCTGCCCGAGCCAAATCCGATCTCGATAAATTTGCTCTCAAATTCGCTCTGATTTAAATTCTCAAGCAGCTCGCCCACGCTAAATATCACCGAGTCTTTTTGCGTGAGGCGCGTGTTTTTTACCGCGATGGCTTCGCTTAAAATTTGATCGCAGTAAAGCTCTTTAAATTTAACCAAAGCATTTTGCAAAAGCCCTATTTTGGCAGGCTTCGTTAGCTTTTCGCCCTTTACGACCCAGTCGCTTTCACGCTTTTTTAGCGTGATAAAAAACTCCTCGCTAGAGCTTTTGGTATAAATAAGGCTTACGCCCTGCCTGCCGCGAGCCTCCCACAAAAAGCTTATCTCGCCGCAATCTTTTGGCGTAAAATTTACGTTTTTAGCTATAAAATTGGGCATTATTCGACGGCTATCTCTGCTTTAGCAGAAGCGTCGGAGCTTATGCCGTATTCATCTACGGCGATAACTTTGTAGCTATATTTTTGCCCGTAAGCAACGCTATTATCGACAAACTCATTGCCGCTTATATTTGTAAATTTCTGCTCGCTTCCTCCGCCGTCTCTTATAACGGTAAAGCTTCTAGCCTTATCAGAGGCATTCCACGTGAGCTTAACCGCCGTACTGTCGGCCACGATAGATGATACGACCGGAGCGTCGATAGCACCTAGCGTCATACCAATGATAGGCTCGCTAGGCTTTTTAGACTCTAGGCCGTCTTTATCGACGATGGTGATTTTATAGTACCTGGTCGCGCCGTTTTCGTTTATGAGATCCTCGTAGCTATTAGACGTGGTTTTGACAAGGTAGGTGTAGGGCATAAATTTGCTTGACGCGCTGTAAATTTTATAGTAGCCAAAATCGTCGCTAGCCACGCTGTCCCACGTCAAAATAATCTTTTTAGGCACGTTTTGAGTAGCCTGAGCGTTTACGACCTCGCTTGGCAGCTGCTTTGTCGTAGAGTCCACGATCTCGCTAGGTTTTGAGATCGTTCCGCTAGTAGTTTTTACGAAAACTCTATATTTATAGCTTCTACCAGGCTTCACGTCGTCATCGATATATTCGGCGTTTAGTCTGCCTTTTACCTCGGCGATTTGTCTCCAGTTTTCTTTATTTATATCGGCTTTTTCGACGACGTAAGACGCCGTGCGAAGGTCCGGATGCGGTCTCCAGATGAGTTTCACGCGCTCTGGTAAATTCGTAAGCGCTCTAACGAAAGGCACGGAATCCATAAGCGCCTTAGTGGTGGCACTAACGATCATGCCCGGGCCTG
>NZ_CALINL010000116.1 GCF_938045225.1 uncultured Campylobacter sp. | reverse complement strand
TTTTGGAGATTTTTACGGCCGCCATCATCTGCATCATCGGCATTTTGATGATGCTTCGCTAAATTTACCCGCCGATTTCTCGTTAAATTTGATAAAATAGGACAAAATTTATCGCCTTGCCCGTTAAATTCGGGGCAAATTTAAGGAAAATAAATGTTTAAAATTTTAGTCGCCGAGGATGACGAGAATTTAAATAAAATCATCTGCCTAAAGCTCGCTCAGGAAGGCTTTTCTCCGCTTGCGGCTTTTGACGGAGAGCTGGCTTTGCAGCTGCTAGAGAGCGAGCGTGCCGACCTTGTGATCACCGATATCATGATGCCAGGGCTTAGCGGATACGAGCTAACCAAACAAATCAAGCTGCTAGACGAGTCGCTGCCGGTGCTGATGATAACGGCAAAAAGCGGCATGGAGGGCATGGAGAAGGGCTTTGTCACGGGGGCGGACGACTACATGAGCAAGCCTTTAAATTTAAAGGAGCTGATTTTACGCATAAACGCGCTTTTGCGCCGAGCTAAGATCGCTAGCGGCAAGCGGCTAAGGTTTAAAAACTCAGAGCTAGACTATGCGGCCCTTAGCCTAAAAATCGGCGGCGATACCGTGGAGCTTGCGCCAAAGGAGTTTTATCTACTCTTTTTACTACTCTCAAACCCGGGCAAAATTTTCACTCGACTAGAAATCATGCAAGAAGTCTGGGGCTACGACACGGATAGCGACGAGCGCGCGGTCGATACGCACGTAAAAAAACTACGCCGCAAGCTAGAAAGCTGCACGGACTTTGAGATAGCTACGGTACGCGGCATCGGCTACAAGGGCGAAATTTACGAGTGAGAGGCGGGGGAGATAAAATGAAAATTTTAAAGACTATTTTCGCGGCGGTATCGGCGGTTTGCTATCTAAACTCGGCCGTTTTACCCGAAAGCGACTGGAGCAAAAAGGATCTAAAAGGCGAGGTCAAAAGCATGACGGCTACGGAGTACGAATACTCTATAGACGGCTCCGGCGCGCTAGAAAATACTCGCGTAAAGCGGACGGAGTTTGACGAAAACGGCTATATAGTGCAAGAAACCGAGCACATAAACGGCGTGCCAAACAGCTCGGTTTTGTTTGAGTACGGCAAAGACGGGCTAATCCGCAAAAAATACCAAGATAGCGCCGTTTATCTCTACGAATACGAATTTGACGGCGAAAATTTAGTCGCGACGGCCAAAGAGCAACACGTGGAGGATAGATTTTACCCGCGCACGGAGAAAACTACTTACGGCAAGGACGGCAAAATGATCGCTCGGGCTGTATATTCGGGCAGGGAACTAGTGATAGACGATAGCTACGTCTACGATGAAAAGGGCGTTTTAACGCGGATAGAAGATAATATGGAGCCGCGGCACGGCATAGAGATAAGCTTCGAGCGCAAGCCAAACGGCGAATACGAAAAAATCACGCAAACTCCGAACTCAAAATGGGTTTATTACTACGCCGCAAACGGCGACGAGATGGAGTATACGTCGGTAAATTACTTCGGCTCTGAGGCAAAAATCTGGCAAATCTTGCAGTTTAAAGACATAACCAGGGACGAGCGGGGAAATTTGACGCGTAAAACCTCGGTCAAATTTAAGCCCGCGGACAAATACTACGAAAACGGCGACATAAAAGAGATCGGTCTATACAAAAAAACGGAAATAAAATATGAATATTACGCAAAATAAGAAAAAATACCTAATCAGTCTCAAAACCTACACCGCGGCGATGTTTATCTTCGTCTTTTGCGCGCTTTGCGTCGCGGCGTCGGCGGCAATCCTGGCTTACGAGCGGATATTTGAGATGAAGCTTGGGATGTTTTGGGGCATTATCAGCTTTTGCGCTATCGTGATGGGCGCGGGCGGAGCGATATTTTACGCGGTATCGGCCTATTTTTTGCGGTATGTCGAGAGCTTTAAGCAAGCGGCCGGCAAGATCGCTAGAGGCGACTTTGCCGTTAGGGTCGCGCGTAAAAACTGCAAACGCGGCGCGGATAGCGAGTATCTGCACGAGCTAGACGAGCTAGCGGCAAATATAAATTTGACCGCGGCGGCGCTGGAAAAAATGGACTACATGCAA
>NZ_CALINL010000115.1 GCF_938045225.1 uncultured Campylobacter sp. | reverse complement strand
CCTTTGCTTTTTCTCATTTTTTCGCCGTCTCTCGTCCACCAGCCGTGAGCGGCGACGCAGCGAGGTAGCGGCAGATCAAGGCTCATTAAAAAGGCCGGCCAGTACACCGCGTGAAAGCGCAAAATATCCTTACCGACTATATGCGTCGCGCCTTTCCAGTAGTTCATCTTATCATCGCCGCGCGTGTAGCCAAGCGTGCTAAGGTAGTTGATGAGCGCATCTAGCCAGACGTACATCACGTGTCTTGGTTCGTTTAGGCTCGCAGGCAGTTTGATACCCCACTCAAAGCTCGTGCGCGTGATCGATAGGTCGCGCAGACCGCCTTTTACGAAGCTCACGACCTCGTTTTTCTTGCCGCGCGGCACGATACAGCCCTCGTTCTCCTCGTACCATTTTAGCAGCGCGTCTTGGTATTTTGAAAGTTTGAAAAAATAGCTCTCCTCTTTTACCAAATTTGTCGGCCTGCCGCAGTCAGGACACCTCTCGTCCTCCAAAAGCTGCGTCTGCGTAAAAAAACTCTCGCAGCTAACGCAGTAGTATCCCTCGTATTCGCCCTTATAGATATCGCCTTTTTGATACATTTTAAGAAATGCGTTTTGCGCCGTGAGCTTGTGATAGTCGTCGGTCGTGCGGATAAAATGATCGTAGCTGATATCAAATTTATCCCACAGCTCCCTAAATTTCGCGCTTATCTCATCGGCGTAGGCTTGCGGCGTGTAGCCCTTTTTTGCGGCGGCTTGCTCGATCTTTTGTCCGTGCTCGTCGGTGCCGGTCATAAAGTACGTATCATCGCCCTTTAGCCTCGCAAATCTCGCCATCGTGTCCGCGATCACGGTCGTGTAGGCGTGTCCGATGTGCGGCACGTCGTTTACGTAATAAATCGGAGTCGTAATATAAGTCGTATTCATATCTTTCCTTTTTAAATTTAAAAATCAAATCCGCCGCCGTCGCCTTTAGACATTGAGCTATATACGGCATCTACGTAGTTTTTGCGGGTTTTGCACTCAAACATCGCCTCGCAGGCAAAGCATGAATTTAACCCTTTTTCGCTCTGGCAGGCTTGCAAAATTTCTCTTTGGCGATCAAGCTCCAGCTCAAATTCGTCTTTTTGAGTTGCGTCCGCTGCGTGCTCGCTCATTTCGTGCTTCCGTAAAATTTATGCAGTAAATTTATCTCATCTTTGGAGCCGAAAAAGCAAGGCGTGGTTTGATGGATTTTTTCCACTTTCATATCAAAAAGCGTTGCCGAGTATCCGTCGCTAGTAGCACCGCCCGCGCGCTCGTACAGGGGAATGCCGTAGACGCTCCCGCCCCGGAAACCCCCGCGCCGGATGTGCTGGTGGTGACCGCCCCCTCCCGCCTGCACGCCCTGCTGGACGGCG
>NZ_CALINL010000114.1 GCF_938045225.1 uncultured Campylobacter sp. | reverse complement strand
GATAACCTCCAGCTACCGCCAAACGAATATCGCTTTAAGCTAAAAGGCGTCGTGATCGGGCAGGGTGAAATTTACGCGGATAAATTCCTCGCGATGGATAGCGGGCTAGTTAGCGACAACATAGAAGGCATCCCGACTAAAGAGCCGGCGTTTGGCCTCGATGCGCTATGGATCGATGCGAGCGTAAAAGAGGACGCGATACTAAGCGGCTACACGATCGTAGATCCCGCGAGCGTCATCTCCACGCATATGAGCGAGCTGATAAAGCAAAACGCCGCTGAGCTCCTAACCCGCCAAGAGACGCAAAATTTGCTCGACAAGCTAAAATCAGAATACCCGGTCATCGTCGAGGATACGCTGCGCATAGCGCCTATCGGAGTGATCCAAAAGGTGCTAAAGGCGCTACTAAAAGACCATATCCCGATAAAAGATATGCTAAGCATCCTAGAGGCGTTAAGCGACATCGCCGAGGTCAGCAAAAACCTCGATATGATCGTCGAGCACGTCCGTACTGCGCTTGCTCGCGCTATCACTTCGCTTTACGTCGATGAGGACGGGCGGCTAAATTTCTACGTGATGGAGCCCGCTGCGCAGCAAAAGCTGATCGACGCCGTGCAGTATAAAGACGGCGCGTATCACCTGATGATAAACGTCTCGCAGACGTCGGCAATCGTACAGGCTCTGCGCGAGGCGAGGGCGAAGCGGCCGATCTCGGAGTACGGCTCGATGATACTTTGCGTGGAGCCTAGCTTGCGTAAATTTATCGCCGATATCTGTGCGAATTTCGCCATAGATATCACGGTGCTTAGCTTTGCCGAAGTCGCGGCAAATACGCCGTTTGAGACGTTAGGCACGATAGAAATATCAAATTTGTAAGGAATAAAATGACCATCCATCACCTCTCGCACACCGATCTGGACGGATACGGCGCACAGGTAATAACGAATCACTATTTTAAAAACGTTAAATTTTATAACTCAAACTACGGCAAGGAGATCGACGAGAAATTTGATCAAATTTTGGCTCAAATTTCAGATAAAAACGCAGCCCGGGCGCAGTCAAATTTAAGCGGCGAGCAAAATGGTAACTCGCAAAATGCGTCCGAAAATCGCGGCAAAGACGAAGCGGCTAAAAATGACGAAAAAGCGCTTATCTTGATAACGGATCTAAATTTAACTGTGGAGCAGTGTGAAGCCTACGAAAAGGCGCTCGTAAATAAAAACGCTAAAATTTTACTCCTAGATCATCACCAAAGCGGAGCCGAGTGCGCGAGCAAATTTGGCTGGTATTTTTTAGATAGCTCAAGGTGTGCGACCAAGATCACGCATGATTTTTTCGCTAAAATTTACGGGGTCGATGCGAGCCTAAAACACTTTAGCGACGTCGTAAACGCAGTCGATATCTGGCTAAAAGAGGACGTAAATTTTGAAATGGGCAAGGTCGGGCTAGGACTCGTCGCAAACGCAAAAGAGATAAACAAAACGATGTTTGAGGCTGAAAATTCGCGCTATCTTTTTTATCTAATCAAACGAGCGCGGGAGTTTTTCGACGCCGGAGACGACTATGTCGGGCTTGACGAGGCAATTTTTGGGTTTAAAAAGGACTTTTTCAAAGAGGATAAAAACGATACGCTAAGCAATCTAATCTCAGCCTTCGTCGTAAAAAAACTAAGCGAGGAAAAAGAGAAATTTAGTATAAAATATAACGATTTTAAGGGTATTTTAACCTACAATATCGGCAACACTTCGGTTATAGGTAATGATTTTTTAGTCGCGAACCCCGATATTGATTTTTTCATCGACGTTACGAGCAAAAAGACGCTGAGCTTTCGCGCCAACGGCAAGGCGGACGTGAGCTTGATGGCTAAAAATTTAGTCGGAGGCGGCGGACACGTGAATGCTAGCGGCGGGCTTTTTGCGGGCTTTAAGGATAGCTTTAGCTATGAAAACGTAAAAGCGCAGATAACCGACCTAATAACTAAAAAAACGATTTTACAAGGATAGAAAATGAAAGAAATAGAACCTACCGTGGACGAGCTAAGCTACGAGCTTTCGATGATGCTGGAGGCGATGCTGTATTATGCCGGCGTAAAAAAAGATAGGCTACAAGACGCCGCAGAGACCTACATCGAGTGTATCGACGACGCGCTAGAAAACTCGGGTGCCGAGGGCGTGGACGAGGTGCTCGAAGTCGTCGAATACATGAAAAAAAAGCACGCTAAATTTTTCAAATGAAAACTCTAGCGCAAATTTTATTTTTCTCGGCTCTGGCGGCGATGCTGGGCGGTTGCGTGTTTTTAAACGACCGCGGCGTGACGACGAAGTACTACAACGAGTGCAAGGAGTACTACGACGCGACGGGCGTCTACCACAAAGAGTGCCCTAAAAACATCATCGACTGGACGGAGTGATGAGCTTAGAAGCGGCTAGAGCGGCGAAGGCTAGGGAGCTGGCGGGCAAAACCTACGCGCCTTTGATGCGGGAGGTAGAGGAGCTAGCGGCTAAATTTAAGGGGCGCGAATTTGAGCTCAAATTTGACGATATAGTCGAGATAAACGCAAATTTAAACCCCGCCCAGCGCGAAGAGACGCTGCAAACGGCGCTAAATTTACGCTCGTGGCGCAAAGGACCGTTTAAGATAGACGATATCTTTATCGACAGCGAGTGGAGGAGTTTTGTCAAATTTAACCTACTCGCGCCGCACATGGATCTAGCGGATAAGGTCGTGGGCGATATCGGCTGCAACAACGGCTACTATCTCTTTCGTATGCTGCCGCAGCGTCCCAAAAAGCTGATCGGCTTTGATCCGGGCGTTATGAGCTTTGTGCAGTTTAAATTTATCGATGCGTTCGCGCACTCGGGCATAGAGTACGAGCTACTAGGCGTCGAGCATCTGCCCCACTACGGCGTCAAATTTGACGTGCTCTTTTGCCTGGGCGTGCTCTATCACAGAAGCGATCCCGTGCGTACGCTAAAAGAGCTAAAATGCGCGTTAAATGCGGGCGGCGAGCTATTTTTGGACACGATGTATCTTGATATGCAGGGCGATTTTGCCTTGAGCCCTAAAAATACATACTCAAAGATACCGAATATCTACTTCGTGCCGACTATTAGCGCGCTTTTAAACTGGTGCGAGAGGGCAAATTTCAAAGACGCGCAAATTTTGGCCACAAAGCCGACGGACGCGCACGAGCAGCGAAAAACAGAGTGGATCTTGGGGCAGAGTTTGGGCGATTTCCTAGATCCCGCAGATCCTACGCGCACAGTCGAGGGCTATCCCGCGCCAAAACGGGTCTATCTAAAACTAAGCGTATAAAAAGGTGAAAAATGGACGAAAATATCTACGACGACAACAGTAGCGACGGGGTCGTACTACCCGAGGACGAAAATCCGTTTCGCAACGAACTAAAAACTTCGCCGAATATAAAAATCGGCCTAAGCGGTGCCGTGACGCAGCTCGAGCCAAATCACGCTAAAACGCGTTTTTTTGCCACTGGCGATATGGTCGCCGATAGCGAGGGGCTCATACACAGCGGTTTTGTTTTCTCTGCGGCTAGCTACGCGGCGATGGCGGCGGTCAATGAGACTTTTAGCGTAGTTATCGGGGCTAAGATACATTTTTTTGCCCCAACCAAGCTAAACGAAGCGATCGAGTTTGACGCGCGCTCGCACTTTAACGAGAGTAAAAAACGCGAGGTGCGAGTAATCGGCACGACGAACGATATAAAGGTTTTTGAGGGGACTTTTCAGGTCGTTATTTTAGATGATCATATCTTTAAAATTTACAAAACCAGTTTACAGAGGCAAGCCGCGCAAAGAAAAAACGAAGAAAAGCGTAGGGAAGAGGCAAGGCAAAACGCATAAGTTCAGCCAAATTTGAAAGTATTTTGAGCGGTGCGGTAAAATTTTTTGCGCCCCCTTTGTTTTTAAATTTGATTTTTTGCAGTCCTTTTTGGTAGCATTTTGGCAAAATCAATGTAAATAATGCTAAGTTTGCATCTTCAAATTTGCTTTTTATATGGCTTGACTACTTTAACTTTGTAGCAGCTATTTTTAAGTTTTTAAAAAATTAAAGTCAAAATCTACCTTGTTAAATCTTTTCTTTTTCTAGTATGTGTATCCAAAAGTCGAGGTTTGGCTGTTCGACTTTTAGCGTCGTTTTTTCGCCGTGACCCGGATATAGTATAAAATCTCCCTGCAAATTTTTACATTTTAGCAAGCTTTGGCGCATATCCTCGGCGTTTGAAAACGGAAAATCGTAGCGTCCGATCGAGCCTCTAAACAAAAAATCTCCGCTAAAGATAACGTCGTCCACGCGCACCATACAGCATCCTGGCGTATGCCCAGGAAAGTGCATAAACTCGATCTCAAAGTCTTTTATGTTAAATTTAACGTCCTCAAATTTCGCTCCGCCCACACATATCGCGTCGAACATCGGCTGCTGACCGGCATCCCAAAGATCCTCGTGAAGCATGAAATTATCGTCTTTATGGATATAGACCGGAACATTAAAAAAATTTTTTAAGCTAACATTGTCAAGAACGTGATCGGAGTGTCCGTGAGTGTTTAAAATAGTGAGCGGCGCGTGTGAATTTTTTACGACAAAATCATATGAATATTGACCTGGATCAATGATAATCTCGCGCCCGTTTTTGGATACTACGTAGCAGTTGGTTTGATAATCTCCGCA
>NZ_CALINL010000113.1 GCF_938045225.1 uncultured Campylobacter sp. | reverse complement strand
TTGAAATTTAGATAATCAAAAATCTGTCGCCAATAAAGCTCACAAAAACTACAAGAATTAGTGTTAAGTGCTTTAACAAGCGCCCAAAAATCGCCGAACAACCCTACTTCACAAACGGTAGCTCAAATTTAACCCACTCGTAGTCAAGTCCGACTTTCGTCACAGCCTCATAACAAATCGCGCTAAGAAGCCCCGCAAAAAGACCTGCAACCATATCGTCACCCATCACGCCTAGCCCGCCTTTTACGTTTTTGTCGATGCGGCCGATCACGGACGGTTTCCAGATATCAAGCACCCTAAAAAACAGAACCGAGAGCACAAACTGCACCGCCGTAGCGCCGCTGATAGATATCGCCAGCCAAACGCCCGCAACCTCGTCTATCACGATACTGCCGTGATCGTGCACGCCGGTTTTGGCCTCATAGTCGTCGATAATCTTGATGCTATATAAAAAAAGACAAATCGAAACTAAAAACAGCGTGGAAGCAGGCAAAAACATCAAAAATCCATACGCCGCTACCGCACCCGCTATAGAGCCCACCGTGCCGGGAGCCTTAGGGCTAAGACCTGCACCGAAAAACATTAAAAATAACCTTTGCATAATTTTCCTTGAAATCAAATTTAAATAATATGGCGCTTTTGTTCGCCGATTTTTAGTGCGATTTTAGCAAATTTAACGCGCAAATTTCAAAATTCGGACGCCAAATTTGCGGATTTCGGATATTTTCAAATTTGACGGCAAAAATGCGTTAAATTTATTAGATTTTACAACCGCAAATTTCAATCCGTACTTTCGGCTATCAAATTTAAAATTTCCAAGCTGCAATACAAATTCGCCGCTAGCCGAAGTATGACGCATTGCACCGAATAAGCCGCAGTTTCGCCTCGCGCCATAAATACCAAGTGCCAAATTTTAGAGTTTTTGCGGTGCGGGTCTTGGCAAGTAAAATTTGCAAATTTGAACGCAAAAGCAAAGATAAGATATCGCAAAACGGTCAGCTCGCAACGCTAATGCAAGCGCTCGCTCAGTAAATTTTAGCAGAGATAAAAACGCGAAGTTTCCCGAGCTAAATTTAACTCTACGCCGCTTCTAGCTACAAATTTGCGGCTCTTGGAAAGCGACCTCAAGCGCAGCGAAACTGCGCAAAATCTCTCCCATAACGAGCCGCAGTATAAAAGCCAAATTAAGCAAAAAAGTGCCAAACAAACAACGCATGCATATAGCAATAGCCGAGCTTAAGCGATATTCGCGCACAACATAAGTCAAAAAAGCTGGCTAAAAGCAAATTTAAGTCAGCGACGTCGTCTGATAAAGCTTCATCAAATTTTCGTAAAACTCCCTCTCCGTCTGCTTTTCAAGCAGCCCGTTGCTAGGAAAAAGATCATCGCAAAGCTTTTGGATATTTTCAAATCGGTTCGGGAAAAGCTCGCTCAGTATCATCGCTGAGATGTCGCGCCGCATGAGGATCGCAGGCGGCAAGATACCCGCTAGCAGCAATGTTTTTAGCGTCTGCGCGTGGTATTTGATATGATGGTGCTGGCCGTGCGGGCAGGTCTTGGTGCTAACTAGCGTCTTGCACTCGTCGCAGTAGACGAGCTCAGGCAGTACGACGATATCTAAATTTAGATCGTTTTTATAGCGCTCTAGTACTGTGTGAGCGACGTTGTGATCGTAAAACATCCCTATGCCCGCGTGATTTTGCCCGACTATTAGCTTATGAGCACCCAGCCTATGCGCCGCGATGCACTCCAGCGTCGGATTTAGGTGCGAGCTAAAGAGGTTTGAGTTCTCAAAAGGCACGATGATCAGGCGATTTTTAGGAACGTAGTTTTGGATGAAGTATTCTAGCACGCTTTTTTTGAGCGAAAAGCTCATCATCTCGTCCGCGCCGTGGCTTTTTAGTAAAAATAGCAACACCAGATCGGAGCTATCTATCGTCATCCTGATGAGACGCTCGTGCGCGCGGTTAAATGGCTCCGCAGTTAGCATGATCGCCGAGACCTTGCGGACGTTTTGCTCTCTTTTGATCTCTTCGATGAGTTTTCTTACCTCGGCTAGCTTGTCGTCGTAGATTTTTATCTCGCCGCTTACGGCCAGTTCGCCGCTTTGGCTTTGCTGTGCGGACGCGGCTTCGTTAGCGCGAAAGATATTTTGCGAGCTTTTTTCGGCGCTAAATTTAAATACCTCGCCGACCTCGATATATCCCACGACCTTGCCGCCGTTGATAAGCTCGATATGATCGCCTTTTGCGGAGTTTTTTATCGTTTCTTGATTGCGCTTGCCGTGCGGCGCAAAGACAAAAGTATATGGCATCGGCTCGCCGGCTAAAAAGCCCGTCTCGTAGATCTCGTTCGCCTCTTTTTCGTTCATCAGGCGGTTAAATTTGCTAAAAATTTGATTTTCTATGAGATCAAGCGCGCCGAAAGCCTCGTCGTTTATCCAAACGGCGTTATTTTTTCTTGACGACGTCATATTTTTTCCTCTTTTCCTCCCGCTATAGTTTCCCAAATTCTATAGCTTTTTTATAGAGCAAACCTTTTATCTGAGTTCCTCTAATTTCTGTTTCTTGAGCTTGTAATTTGTCCTGATAGTTTACGATGATATGCTTGATGTAGTCGTCGATCGTCAAAATTTCGTCGATTTGGAAATTTTTCTCATCGCTTGTGATGTTTAGCGTCTCCATCGGCGTCTCTTCGTTCAGATTGGTCGAGCTTGCGATAAGCTTGCGTTTGGCCGCGAGAGAGACGATCTGATTTTTGGTCTCTTGGCGTAAAATTTGAAAATTTGAAAAATACAAAAGCGTGCGCGGATTTGCCGCTGCTATTGCCTCTACGTCGATGCCGGGCTCAAGCGGCACGTACTTAAAGCTCAAATTTAGCGCCTTTGCGTACTCAAAAACGAAGTTATCGGCGTTTATCATTTTATTGCATTTGATGAGAAGCGGCAGCTTTATGCGCTTAAAGTCGAAATTTAGCGCCGAAACAGCCTTAAAATGATAGTTTAAGTAGTCCTGATAGGTCTTTATAAATGTTTGCAGCCGCCTAAATTCCTCGAAATGCTTGATCTTTCGCACCAACTCCTCGATCATAAACGGCTTTTGTATGTAGTCGCTTGCACCCGCTTGTATCGGGATTGAGACGGTGTCGTTGCTAATATAGGTGATGAGCAGGATGACGACGGAGTCTTTAAATTTTTGTATGATTTTTAGCGTCTCGTCGCCCGCAAATGCGCTAGAGAGCAGGACCACGTCAAAGTGTACGTCTTTGCCGCCCTCCTTTGCCCTCTGCTCAGGCTCGCTTTTCATCGCCTCCGCCGCGCTCCTTGCGATCTCGCACTCGTAGCCTAGATTTTCTAGCTTCGAGGCGATGCTTTGGGCTAGGTAGATTTCGTTTTCTATTATCAAAACTCTCATTTTTTTACTTTCGTCGTTTTATTTTTGCGTCCAGTCGTAAATTTTTAGACTCGCCGACGCCGTAGCGGCTATACCCTCGCCTCGCCCCGTAAAGCCCAGCTTCTCGGTCGTAGTGGCCTTTACGTTTATGCGGCTCGGGGTTAAATTTAGTGCATTTGCGATGTTTATTTCCATCGCGGATTTAAATTTACTAAGCTTTGGCCTCTCGGCGATGACGGTGACATCGGCGTTTATAAGCTCAAATCCGACGCTTTGAACGAGCCTATATGCTTCTTTTAGTAACATAGCCGAGTCCGCACCCTTAAATTTATCGTCCGTGTCAGGGAAATGTTCGCCTATATCGCCCAGCCCGGCCGCTCCAAGCATGGCGTCGATGAGCGCGTGGATAGCTACGTCGCCGTCAGAGTGAGCCTTTAAATTTCGCTCAAAAGGAATTTTCTCTCCGCCGATTGTTACGAAACTTCCCTCTTTTTTCTCTTCTTCAAAGGCATGCACGTCAAAACCGTTGCCCACGTAAATTTCGTTTGACGGCGCGCTAAGGCCGCAAATTTTAGAAAGGTCGTCTTTAAATGTAATTTTTCTAGCGTTTTCATCACCCTGCACGTACCAAATTTTACCGCCCGCAGCCGCTATCGCCGAGCTATCGTCGGTGTAAATTTGACCCGCTTCAAGCGCGCTTTTTAGCATTGCCGTGCGCGAGAGCTGCGGCGTCTGGATGAGCTTGATCTGCTCTCTATCGACAGTCTGGGATCCCAGATAAACGGTATCTGGCACTTTTAGCGTAGGCACGACGCAGTCGGCATTTTGGATGCCGCCTATTATACGAGAAAAAAGCTCGGCGCTAATCATCGGACGAGCTATGTCGCTAACTAAAACGTATTCGCTTTGAACGAGTTTAAGCGCGTTTTTTAGGCTCTCTTGACGGGTCGCGCCGCCTTTTATAAAGCGATACGTTGGGGCAAATTTGCTCATATATTTTTCCTCGTTTGAGGCGATGATTATCTCTTTAAAAGCATAGTGCGAGCTTAAATTTTTAGCCGCAAAGAGCCATAGCGGATCGCCTCCGACGCGCAACCACTGCTTTTTAACGGGCATTTCAAAACGACTGGAGCTTCCGGCTCCGAGCATTATCAGCGTAACGTCTAGCAAAATTTCTCCTTTGGCGAAGTGTTACGATATTATACATCCCAAAAGCTTGTTTTTATCTTTTTTGAGTAAGATTAGAACCAAAAATTTTAAGGAGCGAAACATGAAAGAATTTCGGGTCAAATTTGACTCCGCCGACAAAACTCCGACGCAGATGTACTACGCTAAAAAAGGCGTTATAACGCCTGAGATGAACTACGTAGCGCAAGCTGAGATGCTAGATCCCAAGCTCATTAGAAGCGAGGTCGCCGCGGGCAAGATGATAATCCCAGCCAACATCCATCACGAAAATTTGCTCCCGATGGCGATCGGCAGGGAGGCTAAAACCAAAATCAACGCAAATATCGGCAACTCAAGCCTAAGCAGCGATATAGACGCCGAGCTTGAAAAGCTGCAAATTTGTCTAAAATACGGCGCCGATACGGTCATGGATCTAAGCACTGGCGGCGATCTAGATGCCATTAGAAGCGCCATAATCGCAAACTCCACCGTCCCCATAGGCACCGTGCCGATGTATCAGATCATCCACGACATAAAAGAGGTCGAAAATTTGAAGGCGGCGGACATCCTAAAAACGCTCGAAAAGCAGGCTCGCCAAGGCGTTAGCTACTTTACGATACACGCGGGCTTTTTGCTCAAATTTATGCCGCTGGTTGCAAAACGTAAGATGGGTATAGTTAGCCGCGGCGGTAGCCTAACTGCTAGCTGGATGATGCATCATCATAAAGAAAACCCGTTTTACGAGGCCTTTGACGATATTTTAGAAATTTGCGCCGCTCACGACGTCGCGCTCTCTCTTGGCGATGGGTTGCGCCCTGGCTGCCTATACGACGCGACTGATGAGGCTCAGCTTAGCGAGCTGCGGGTTTTAGGCGAGCTTACGCTGCGCGCATGGGAGAAAAACGTGCAAGTGATGATCGAGGGGCCGGGTCATATTCCTTTAAACCAAATAGAGTATAATATGAAAATCGAACGCGAGCTGTGCCACGGCGCGCCTTTTTACGTACTAGGGCCGCTACCTACGGACATCGGCGCGGGGTATGATCATATCACTTCGGCTATCGGCGGGACGATGGCGGCCTTTTACGGAGCCTCGATGCTGTGCTACGTGACGCCCAAAGAACACCTTGGTTTGCCAAACGCAAACGACGTCAGAGAGGGTATCGTAGCGCATAAAATCGCCGCTCACGCAGCCGACGTCGCGCTAGGCAAAGCAGGCGCAATAGAGCGCGATCACGCGATGAGCGACGCTAGATACGCTTTTGACTGGAACAGGCAGTTTGAGCTAAGCCTAGATCCCGAAAGAGCGCGCGAGCTGCATGACGAGAGCTTGCCGCAAGAGTCGTTTAAAAAGGCGGAATTTTGCTCGATGTGCGGGCCTAAATTTTGCGCGTATAAAATTTCAAAAAATCTAATGAAGGAGAAAAATGTTAAGTAAAGAGGATGTCTTAAACAGACTAAAAGGCGTGATATATCCGGGCTTTGAGAAAGATATCGTGAGCTTTGGATTCGTAAAAAACGTCGAAATCGGCGATAAAATTTTAATCGAAGTCGAGATCGTTAGCTCAAGCCCAGAGGTAGCAAACGAGCTAAAAACAGACATCAAACGTGTCATGGGCTCAAATGAGTACGTGCTAAATTTGATCCAGCCAAAGATACCTGAGGAGAAAAGTAACACTCAAAGTGGCAAAAATATCGCGCCTCAAGTTAAAAATTTCGTAATGGTAAGCTCGGGCAAAGGCGGCGTGGGCAAGAGCACTACGACGCTAAATTTAGCTATCTCGATGGCAAAACTAGGCAAAAAAGTAGGCATCCTAGACGCCGACATATACGGCCCAAATATCCCTAGAATGCTCGGCGAAGTAGGCACGCAGCCTCAAGTCGTCGGCAACAAGCTAAAACCGATCCTAACTCACGGCGTCGAGATGATGAGCATGGGCGTACTAATGGAAGAAGGCATGAGCCTCATCTGGCGCGGCTCGATGATAATGAAAGCTATTGAGCAGCTACTAAAAGACGTATTTTGGAGTGAGCTGGACGTGCTGTTTCTGGATATGCCTCCGGGAACGGGCGACGCACAGCTAACCCTAGCTCAAAGCGTACCGGTGACTGCGGGCGTTTGCGTCACGACGCCGCAAGTGGTAGCGCTAGATGATAGCAAGCGCGCGCTAGATATGTTTGAGAAGCTTCACATCCCGATTGCCGGCATCGTAGAAAACATGAGCGGATTTATCTGCCCTGAGAGCGGCAAGGAGTATGATATATTTGGAAAAGGCACGACCGAGGAGGTAGCAAAAGCCTACGGTACCGAGGTGCTAGCCGAGATACCTATCGAGCCGGCTGTTCGTGTGGGCGGCGACAGCGGCAAGCCGGTGAGCTTTTACGAGCCAAACTCGGTCACGGCTAAACGCTACGAAAAAGCGGCGGCTAGACTGTGGGAGATAATAGAAAATATCAACGATGACGGCGGTGCGGACAACTCGTCTATCCAGCCCGTGATGGACGGCAAGAGCGCTTGCTCGAAGTAAAATTTAAAATCTAAAGCCCGAATTTACTCAAATTCGGGCTTTAACTCTCGCAAATTTACAAATTTAGGAGAACGACGATGAAAGCGATCGTAACGGTGATCGGTAAGGACAAGGTTGGCATTGTGGCGGGCGTTTCGGCTAAGCTCGCGCAGCTTGGGCTAAACATAGACGACATCAGTCAGACGGTTTTAAACGAGTTTTTTACGATGATGGCGGTGGTTTCCAGCGACGAAAAGCAGGACTTTACGGCTCTAAAGGGGGAGCTAAACGAGCTAGGCGAAAAGCTAAAAGTTAAAATCAACATCCAAAGTTCAGCGATCTTTGACTCCATGCACAACATCTAAGGCGCGCAGATGGATATCAAAAACGTAACCGAAACGATCGCGATGATCGAGGAGCAAAATTTCGACATCCGCACGATCACAATGGGCATCAGCCTGCTTGACTGCATCGATCCAGATATCGACAAAGCCGCAGAGAAAATTTACGCAAAGATCACCGACAAAGCGCGCGATCTGGTAAAGGTCGGCAATGAAATTTCAGCAGAGCTCGGTATCCCGATCGTAAATAAGCGCGTCTGCGTAACGCCTATCGCCATCATCGGCGCGGCGACGGATGCCGCAGACTACGTGCCGCTTGCTAGAGCGATGGACGAGGCGGCACAAAAGGTCGGCATCGACTTTATCGGCGGCTTTTCGGCGCTAGTGCAAAAGGGCTACGCAAAGGGCGATAAAATTTTAATAGAATCCATCCCCGCCGCGCTTGCCGCGACACAAAAGGTCTGTGCATCCGTTAATATCGGCTCGACCAAAACAGGCATAAATATGAGCGCGGTCGCCGACATGGGGCGCGTGATCAAAGAGACGGCGCGGCTTTCCGATCTTGGCGCCGCCAAACTCGTCGTGTTTGCCAACGCCGTCGAGGATAATCCCTTTATGGCGGGTGCATTTCACGGCGTGGGCGAGGCCGAGGTCGTCATAAACGTGGGCGTATCGGGCCCCGGCGTCGTTAAACGAGCGCTTGAGAAGGTGCGCGGTCAAAGCTTTGACGTGGTCGCCGAGACCGTGAAAAAGACTGCGTTTAAGATCACGCGCATCGGACAGCTCGTCGGTCAAATGGCGTCCGAGCGGCTGGGCGTGAAATTTGGCATCGTAGATCTCTCGCTAGCTCCGACTCCGGCGGTGGGCGATTCGGTCGCGCGCGTGCTTGAGGAGATGGGACTAGAGCGGGTCGGCACGCACGGCACGACGGCTGCGCTTGCGCTGCTAAACGACGCGGTCAAAAAGGGCGGAGTAATGGCATGCAACCAAGTAGGCGGGCTTAGCGGCGCGTTTATCCCCGTTTCCGAAGACGAGGGCATGATAGCTGCGGTGCGCGCAGGATCGCTAAATTTAGAAAAGCTCGAAGCGATGACCGCGATCTGCTCGGTGGGGCTCGATATGATCGCGATCCCTGAGGATACGCCCGAGCAGACGATCGCCGCGATCATAGCCGACGAGGCCGCGATCGGAGTGATAAATCAAAAAACGACCGCCGTGCGCATAATCCCAAAAGGCAAAGAGGGCGATACGCTAGAATTCGGCGGGTTACTCGGCAGCGCGCCCGTGATGAGCGTAAATAAAAACTCATCGGCGGACTTCATCGCCCGCGGCGGCCAGATACCGGCACCTATTCATAGTTTTAAGAACTAAATTTGCAAAGTCCGCTCAAATTTGCGGACTTTACCTCTTCAAATTTATATGCGACGTTTAAATATCTTTTAGTTAAAATAACACCAAAAATTTATCTTAAGGAGCTATAAGTGAAAATTTTACGTTTTCTAGCAGCGCTTTGTTTTGTCGCGGCGGCTGCATCGGCGTCTGATGACGAAAAGGTAAAAAGCATCGATATCTACGTGACGCCGTACTACTCGGCAAATGGCGGCAAAGCCGACCACGTAAAGGTTTACGACAAGATAGACGGCCTGCTAAAAAGCGGCACGCTAGAGGACTTTAGGAGCGCGGAAAAGATCGTGCAGGACGCTCCGCAGATGGTCACGCCGATGACTCTTTTCGTGCTTTCGGCTCGCGCTTACGATCTTGGCCTGCGCGACGAAGCGGTGTTTTGGTTTTACAACGCTAAAAACCGCGCGATCTTGCTACGAGAGGTTATAAATTTGGACGACGGTAGATTTTTTGAGGTCAAAAGCGCGATAGGAGCGTTTATCAAGCTGGTTGGCGATGTGGTAAATCCATACGCTTTTTGCGATATCAAAAAGCAGCAAGATATCGCCGCAAAATCGCTTGAGTGGAGCAAGGCGAACGTTTACGAAGCTATGTTTTTACCGGAGTTTGCGTCGCCTCACGCAGATAGAAAAGAAGCTCTCGCAAAAGCAATAGAAGCCCTAGAAGCACGCGCGCAAAAAGAAAAAGATTATTTTTTGAATGAGGAAAATTTGGCTAAATTTAAAGCTATGCGTAAACAAAACGGGGCTGACGAGAGGTTTTGTTTTTAAAAACCAAAATGCCGTTTTAGATTTTACTAAAACGGCGTAAATTTAAGAGCTATGCGTTTTGGCAGTAGTCGCTCGGATCTTTTTCGTGCGGATCCTGTTTCGCAAATCTCGCCTCATAAGCTCGATAGACCAAAACCATAGCGCGTATCCGACAAACTCGGAAACGTGCTCGTACCAAGGCAGCGTCCAAAGCGGCGGCGTAACTCCAAGAATAGGCAAAGTAATAACGTGAACGGCGATATTGGCTAAAATACCGGCCGCAACGCCTTGCCAAAGCGTGATTTTCGGAAATCTCTCCGCAACAACGCAGTAAGCTACAGCAAAAACGATCGAAAACAAAATATGCGTAAAATGCACGTAGTTAAACGCATGCCCCGCAAACTCGTAAATCGCAGCATACGGGCCGGTAATGCCCAAATAATCGCGTAAAAATACATACGGCGGGTTTAGAAAATTACGCGAGCAGTCAATCTGATCCGCTGCTCTAATAAGGCCCTTTGGACCGCAAGCGGCGTCAAACATATCTTTTGGACTGCGCGCCGACAACGGAAATTCCCCGCCCCATTTAACAAAAGCCGACATAATACCGTTAGGAATGCCTAGCAGTGCGGCCAAACCGAAACGCTCTTTAGTTTGCGAACTCATGATTCCACCTTTCTAAAAAAATAAGGCGTGTAGCATTCTTTTT
>NZ_CALINL010000112.1 GCF_938045225.1 uncultured Campylobacter sp. | reverse complement strand
ATACACCCATCGAAGCAAAACACAGTTTCAACGGTTCTTTAAAAATTTGAAAGCGATGGGCTCGTCAAATTTGAGCTAATCGTGATAAAAAGGAATAAATTTGAAAGAAATTTTAATCACAAACGACGACGGATTCGAGGCTAGCGGCCTGCACGCTTTAGCTAGCGCACTGAGGGAGCTACCTGATACTCGCGTCACCATCGTCGCACCGAGTACCGAAAAATCAGCCTGCGCGCATTCGCTGACGCTTACTAGACCTCTTCGCTTTATCAAGCTTGACGACGATTTTTACAAACTCGACGACGCCACGCCCGCAGACTGCGTCTATCTCGCGCTTCACGCGCTTTATAAAAGACTACCAGACCTCGTAATCAGCGGTATAAACCACGGCGCCAACGTGGGCGAGGATATCACCTACTCGGGTACGTGCGGAGCAGCTATGGAGGGCGTTTTGCAGGGCGTGCCTAGCATCGCATTTTCGCAGTTTTATAAAAACGATAGTATCGAAAAACTAGGTTTTTCTCTCGCGCAACAAGCCGTCAAATTTATCATTCCTCGCGTATTAAACGGCGAAATATCCCTACCGCCGCGCCAGTTTTTAAACGTAAATATCCCCGCCGTCTCCGCCCGCGAATTTAGAGGCTACCGCATCGTGCCAGCCGGCAGACGCAGCTACGCCACGCACGCCATGCTCCACCGCAACCCGCGCGGCGTCGAGTACTACTGGCTCGGACAGCCGTCAAATTTAGATTACGAACAAAACGGCGAGTCCGACATCAGCGTGCTTAGCGAGAGTTTCGCCTCGCTCACTCCGATTATGCTCGATATGACCGCGCACGCGAGCTTGCAGAGCCTAAAAACCGCGCTAAAGGATCAAATTTGAACGAGGAGATTTTGGATCAAAACGACCGATTTACGAGATCTCGCTGGCTGTTCGGCGATGATTTTAAAAAGCTTCAAAACGCAAACGTCCTAATCTGCGGCGTTGGCGGCGTAGGCGGCATATGCGCGGACGCGCTAGCTCGCGCGGGCGTAGGCAAAATCACCGTCATCGACAAGGATATTTTTGATATAACCAATCAAAACCGTCAAATTTACAGCGAAGCGGTCGGAGCCGTTAAGGTCGGCGAATTTGCCGTAAGATACGAGTGCGTAACGGCGCTGCAAGAGCTAATGACGCCCGAATTTATCGCAAATTTCGACTTTTCGCCCTTTGATCTCGTGATCGACGCTATCGACGACGTGCCCGCCAAGATCGCGCTCGCGCTAAAAACGCACGAAAAGCTCATCAGCTCGATGGGCGGCGCAAAACGCATCGATCCGACGCAGATCAAGGTCGCCTCCGTCTGGCAGACCTGCAACGACCCGTTTGCTAAAAAAATACGCACCGAACTTAAAAAAGCGGGCTTTAAAGGCAAATTTGACGTCGTGTTTTCGACCGAACTGCCAAGATGCGTAAAACTGGGCAGCTTTATGGGCGTAACGGCGTGTTTTGGGCTAAATTTAGCGGCTTTAGCGGTTAGAAAAATCATAGGCGATAAATAATTTTAATTAGCCTGGGCGAGTTTAACCGCTCGCTTAAAACAAATTTATGCTATTATACCGCACTTAAATTAAGGAAAAAAATGAAAACATGCGTCATCCTTGCCGGCGGCAAAAGCTCACGAATGGGCCGCGACAAAACGCTGCTGCCTTTTGGCGGATTTGCGACGCTCACGCACTACGGAGCGCATAAATTCGGGCGGATTTTCGAGCGCGTATTCGTTAGCTCCAAATTTGACAAATTTAACCCGTCCCTACCGCTCATCAAAGACGTTAACCCAGAGGAGTTCTCGCGGTTAAATTTGACCGAGGCGAGCGACAAAGATGGCGCAGAGGCGAGCTTTGCTCAAATTTGCTCGCAAGATACGGCAAATTTGAGCCCGGACGCCTTTTCTCCGATGCTAGCGCTTTACAGTATCCTTAAGAACTTCCCAAACGAAAGCGTCTTTATCGTCCCGGCCGATATGCCGTTTGTTAGCGGAGAGTGCGCGCGCGAACTATATAAATTTAGCGGAGAATACGATATGGTCATCGCCGCGGACGAGTCGCATACGCACTCGCTTTGCGGATTTTTTAGCGGGGACTTAGCGAACGCCGCGGGCGAGCTTTTTGCCGCGGGCGAGCATAAGATCGCGCTTTTGCGCGACCGCTGCCGCTGCAAGATCGTAAAGTTCGCAAACGCGGACGAGTTTTTTAACATCAACTACCAAGCCGATTACAAACAAGCTTTAAAAGAAGGAAACATATGAAAAAAATTATCGTTTTACTGGCGATTTTGTTAAATTTCGCAGCAGCCGGCGAGTCTGCGACGGCGAAGCAAAATTTAATCGACCAGTCCGAAAATGCGGCTGAAAATTTGACCGAACCGACCGCAAAAGACGAAGCCAAACGACTATACGAAGCCGCCGCAAAGCTCGAATACGAAGGCGACAAAACAAGAGCCCTGCAGCTTTATAAACTAGCGGCTAAAAAGGCAATATTTACGGACGAGGACGGCGAAACTGCTGCGATGGAACGCTCTGTGATCGCGCCCTCAGATAGCGTAGCGGACGCGCCCGTGGAGGAGCAAAAGATCGCCTCTAAAGAGCGCCCGGGAGCGAAATTTGAGAGCGGCGAGGCATACGACGTGGATGAAATTTTGGGCTTAAAAATGCACCATCTAAACTACCTCTTGCCCGCAACATATGCATTTAACAACTTTGATGACAGGCGCAGATTTGAGACCGCTTTTCAAATCAGCCTGCAAAAGCCGCTTTTTTACGACGTATTTGATATGAACGAAACGATCTCGGCAGGCTACTCGCAAAGCTCGTGGTGGCAGACGGCTAAGAGCTCTACGCCGTTTCGCGAGACCAACTATCGCCCCGAGATTTTCATAACCGTGCCGATGAGATTTGAGGCGCTACCGAGCCTTGACTACCTACGCGCTGGACTTTTGCACGAGAGTAACGGCCAGGGCGGCGAGAAATCGCGCTCGTGGAACCGCGTCTATCTCGAGGCTAAGCTTTACGCCGGTAGCCTCGTCGTGATCCCGCGAGCGTGGGCGCGCATACCGGAAAGCAAAGGCAGTGACGACAATCCCGACATCGAAAAATACCTCGGCAACATGGATATAAATTTCGCCCTGCCTTACCGCGGACATATCTTTACTGCGATGGTGCGCAACAACCTGCATTTTGACAAAACAAACCGCGGCGCGGGCGAGCTTGGGTGGCTGTTTCCATTTGGCAAGAATGGAGTATACGGCTACGTGAAGTACTTTACGGGATACGGCGAGAGTCTAATCGACTACAACCGCCACACCGACAAAATCGGCATCGGATTTGCGATTTTGAAATGATTTGTAGATTTGCCGCCTAAAGACCTAGACGGTTTACGTCATTATCGTAGCCGGCAAACCAAATATCTTTAATTTATTTTTATATAAAAATTTGCGAGTATCGGCAATTTCACTAATTTATGGGCTGCTATTGCTTGCGGATTGCATTTTATTATTTTTATATAGTTTACCGAGATTTTGTTGTTCAAATTTCACTAAATTTATACTACTGCTCGGTAAAATTTTGCGAGAGATTCTAGCGTAGTTAGATAAATTTCTTTTTTAACTTTTCCGCTCACTACATCAAAATTTGATAGAATCCATCCGATTTTCAGCACAAAGATTAAATTTAAGGATACATATGTTTTTGCGATTAGACGAGATCAGGCAAAGGCTCGACGAGATCTTCTTGCCCCTAGAGCAAAATGGCATAACAGGCATGAGGCTGCTAGCACAAAGCGATGCTGACGCGTCCACGCGGGCGCTAGAAAATGCGCAAGAGGCTCTAGACGTCAAATTTCCGCTTGAGCTTGTGCGGCTAGTTTGCGAATTCGACTTAGGCGATTTTGAAGTTTGTAACGTACGCTTTGGCGTCGGCGGCAACTACGCGGACGAACTTGTGCGGCTAAACTGTACCGACGAATACGGCGGCAAATGGTGGCACGGCGATACGCGTCCTGCAAATTTGATAGTTTTTGCCGTCG
>NZ_CALINL010000111.1 GCF_938045225.1 uncultured Campylobacter sp. | reverse complement strand
TTTATTTTTCATCGAACTCATCGTAACTTAATGCTCCTTGTATTTGTATTAAGTTTCGTTGAGCCTTTTATTATATAAATAGAGTCGAATTTTAAGCGGAATCGCCCTTTTTAGAGCGATCCGTACGACTGCGCTTTTAGGCACTGGAGCGCGGAGAGTTTTACCTGCGCATTTTTTCCGAAAACTTAACCGCTCGGCAAAATCATATTTCTTACGCTTTTTTAGAAAACTCAGGTAGCAAAAATATTTTACGCCACGGCTCTCTCTAAAATTTCCTTTCGTTTTTGCCAATCAGGCATGTAAAGGCTCAAATAATCATAAAATTTCTTTGAGTGGTCTGGATAGTGCAAGTGAGCTAGCTCGTGAAATACGACATATTCGATGCACGATTTTGGCTTTTTGATAAGCTCTATATTTAAATTTATATATGATTTATAGGAATTGCAGCTCCCCCATCTCGTCTTCATCTGCCTTATTCTTATGCTTTTGATATCTTGTTTTACTATCTTGTTAAACTCTTGCAAGATGTTAAAAAAATATAACGTCGCCTTTTCGTAATACCACTCATAAATCAAATTTTCTTTTCGCTTTAGGTCGCTTTTATCTTTTACAAATAGCTCTAGATAACCCCTTTGAAGCTTTACGCACTCCTCCTTAGATTGCACCACTTTTAGCCTATAACTTCGCCCAAGATACCTGAAATCCTCGCCGCTTACATACTCTTTTTGTGGCATCTTAAACGAAGCAAAAAACGCCCGCTTTTGCGCTATCCACTGGGCTCTTTTTTGCATGATAAATTTTATATGCTCATCGTTTGCCGAATTTGGCGCAGTTAGTATCGCTTCGCCGTTTGGCCTAACTTTTAAAGTGATATTTTTTACATCTTTTTTGATGATTTTTACGTCACTTTGCATAAAAGCTTATCCCTATACCACGGATAGTTTGATAAATTTTCTCTTTATCATCGATAGATACGCCGTATTCATCCTCTACATCCCAAAGAGCGTCTTCCATCGCGCTTGTTATCTCGTTTTCCACGTCCATATTTTTGTGCCATTCTGGTTTTTTAGAGGCTTTTTCATAAATTTCATAAAATTTCAAGCTCAAATTTTTAGCGACCGTCTCGACATCCGCAAGCCCCACATCGCCCAAAATATCAAGCAAATTATCATAAATGGCAAATAAAATTTCCTTGCCGTTAAACTCTTTTGGATATCTATCTTCATTTGGTTTTAAAGCCCCTGTTATCAGATCTTTTAGCTGTTTTGCTTTGGCAAGTTTTTCTTCTTCGCTAAGTCTTTTAGCCTTATACTCGTCGATGACGTCTTGTATCTGTTTGGCTATTGATTTATAAAACGCCGGATTTGACTCCATTTTTTCTTTTACCACCGCACTTACGGCGCTGATTATCGTATCAGCTTTTGCATTTTTGCCTTCGATTCTTTGTACCTCGTCATCAAATTCCGTTTCAAAGATATTCACGAGTTTTGTAAGCTCATTGACCTCTTTTGCGCTCACATACGTATCAAGCAGCTTTTGCATCTGTGCTTCGTATTTGCCAAAGTCGCAAGCCTCGTGATACCTTAGCTGCACCGCCTTTCTTAGTTCGTTATAAAATTTAACTCTTTGCTTATAAGCTTTTATCTCCTCGTCGCTTAAGATATCGCAAATTTTCTCACTCGAAAGCGCTAGTTTAAAAGCTCTAGCAAACTGCGACAGCCACTCTTTAAAGTCATCTCTTTTTTGCACGTCCTCTAAAACCGCCACGTAGCTTTCTAGATCGTCTTTAAATTTAACACCGCTAAAAAGATCGTCTAAATAAGTATAATAGGTCTTTGCCTTTATTATCTCGCTTCTTACGTCTATCACGGCTCCGCTTAGATCCTCTAGGTCAAAACCGCTTAGCGACGCGTAGCTAGTAAGCGCCTCATCAAGCTCGCCCAAAAGCCCTCTATAATCAATAATGTAGCCATAATCTTTTCCGTCATAAAGCCTATTTACTCTAGCTATTGCTTGGAGCAGATTATGCTCTTTTAGCTGTTTATCTATATAAAGTGTGCTTGCTCTTGGTGCGTCAAATCCCGTTAAAAGCTTATCCACAACGATAAGCAGATCTATCTCGTCGCCGTTAACAAATTCGTCTTTTACATACTTTAGATACGCCTCCTCGCTGCCGTAGTCTTTTATCGTCTCTTGCCACGCCTTTGCGACATACTCTTTATGCCCACCCTCAAGCTCTTCGTGCTCGTTGCTTGATATCACGTAAGCAGTCCTTATCTCTCCGTACTCTTCAAATATCTCATGATATTTTATAGCGTCATATTTTCTTTGCGTTGCCAGCATCGCTTTAAAGCCACTTTTTTTCAAAGTCTTTTTAATGTGCTCATTTATATCAACCGCTATTAGCTCTAGCCTTTGCTCGCTTGATGCCACACGCTCAAACCTCGCCCACTTTTGCTGTAAGTCCCTTTTAGCCTCATCGCTTAGCTCTCTTGATATGAGATCAAATTTCCTAGTTAGCCCATCGGCATTAAGCACCTCTTGGCCCACGTATCGCCCCTCATAAAGTAGCGGCAAAACAGCCCCATCTTTTACCGCGTCATCTATCGTATATCTATGTATCTCTCCGCCAAATTTAGCAAAGCTATTTTTCTCACGCTTTAAAAGCGGCGTCCCGGTAAATCCTATATAACAAGCAAGAGGCAACGCCTTTTTCATAGCCTTATGCAGATCGCCGCCTTGCGTGCGGTGGCTCTCATCCACTAGCACAAATATATCGCCATCTCTTATCACTACCTTTTGATTTTTCACCTTTTCAAATTTATGCACGAGCGTAGTTATCACGCTAACGCCGCTTTGTAGCTTTTCTATCAGATCGCTTCCGCTACTTGCTCGCCCTGCTTTTACGTCCGTGTTTTCAAAGGTTTCGTGTATCTGCCCATCTAGATCTATCCTATCAGTTACTACAATGATCTTTGAGTTTATATAAATTTGCTTTAAAAGCTTTGTTAGCATTACCATCGTGAGCGACTTGCCGCTTCCTTGCGTGTGCCATATGAGTCCACCCACTCTTGCGCCATCTTTTTTCGCCGACACTCGCTTTAGCGTCTCTTCTATCGCAAAAAACTGCTGATAGCGACAAACTTTCTTCATCCTTTTATCAAACAGTATATAGTGCCTAATTAGCCTTAGTAGCCTATCTTTAGATAAAAGCGCAAAAAGCGTAGTATCAAGCGTGCTTATCTTTCTATCTTTTATCGCGCCGTTTAGGCTCTCATTTGCACCTTCTTGCTCTTTCCACACGCTATAAAATTTAAACGGCGTGCCAGTTGTGCCGTATCTTGCCTCACTTCCGTTTGCGGCGATAGTTAGCTGGATGTATTTAAAAAGATGCGCTATCTCATCTTTGCCCTGCTCTTTTTCTAGCTGTTTTATGCCGTTTTCAAGGCTCACGCTTGATTTTTTAAGCTCGATTACGACTATGGGTATACCGTTTATAAAAAGCACAAGATCGGGTCTTCTGTGTTTTTGCGCCTCGCCTTGATTTATCCTGCTTACTTCAAACTCTTCCGTTACGTAAAAGTCGTTGTTTTGTAAATTTTCAAAGTCTATAAATTTAAAAGAGAAGCTCCTTTTTGTCCCGTCTTCTAAATTTTCCTCAAGACTAGTGCCAAGCAAGAGCAAATTCGTGATCTTTTCATTTGCGATCATTAGCCCTTCGTTTAGTGAAACTCCCGCTAGCTCATCGACTGCTTTTAATATACTGCTTTGGCTAAATTTATATTGCTTGCCCTTATACTCATAACCGTTTATCTCGCCAAGCTTTTGGGTTAAAATTTCCCTAAACAAAACCTCGCTAGATTTACCGCCGCGAAGCTTTAGATTTTCTTCTCTGCCTATAAATTTATAGCCTAAGTTTTGTAGTAAATTTATGCTGTTTTGCTGGATTTTGTTTTCTGAAGTATCTGGGGTCATTTGGTATCCTTTTTTGGCTAACTTCTCTTTAAAGATTTTTTTATGATTTCGTTATTATCGTATTTATTAGTAGTACTAATATCATTCAATAAAAACCTCAATGCCTTTTTAGTATCTTCATCTATCTCATCTTTTTTAAAGCGTATAACAGAGAAAAAATCATCATCTAACTTATCAAAACTCTTCTCCAGTAAATCCGCAGTGTGCTCATTTTTATTTTGATTTAGTTTTGCTATTTTAGCTGTTCCAATATAATTTCCATTATTCCATATATAAAACGAGGTTTGATATCCGTGGTCATCCCATGAATATTTTTTTAAATATATGTTATTTGTTTTGTTAGTGTCTTCTAATTTAA
>NZ_CALINL010000110.1 GCF_938045225.1 uncultured Campylobacter sp. | reverse complement strand
TTAACTCAAATCAACGAAAATTCAACTTTATCTAAATACAATTTGGCAAATTTAAAACTAAAATGGAGCGAAAATGAAACAAAAGCTTAGCAAAAATCAGTTTTTAGTCATCTCGCTCACGCTTTTTGCCATGTTTTTTGGTGCGGGGAACTTCATCTTTCCGCCAAATTTGGGGCGAGAGGCTGGGCAGAATTTTTACGTCGCAATTATGTTTTTCTGCGCTACGGCGGTGCTTTTGCCGGTGCTTGGCGTCGCAGCGATCGCTAGGGCAAAGGGGCTTCAAAGCCTAGTGCGCCGCATAGATCCCGTGTTTGCGGTGGTTTTTACCGCGCTTTTATATCTCACGATCGGGCCGCTTTTTGCGATACCTCGTGCGGCGAATATGCCTTTTGATATCGCTGTTAAGCCGTTTATTGCGGATGACAATTTGCAAATTTGGCTATTTTTCTACTCGGCGGCGTATTTTGCGTTAAATTATTACGTATGCATGAATCCATCAAAACTAGTCGATTTGCTAGGAAAATACCTCACTCCTATACTCTTGGCGCTTATTTTATTACTTTTTGGAGCTGGGTTTTTGTTCCCGATCGGGGAGTTTGTAGCTCCTAGCGGGGATTATGTGCAACACGCCGCAGCTAAAGGCTTTGTGGAGGGCTATCAGACTATGGATGCGCTAGCGTCGCTGGCGTTTGGTATCATCGTGATAAACGCTATCAGAACCGTGGGCGTGAAAGACGAGCGCCATCTGGTTTCATCAACGATAAAAGCTGGTATGACTGCAGGCGTGATTTTAATGGCGATTTATTTGATGCTAGGCTACCTTGGCGCGACGTCGGCGGAGCTTTTTAAAGATGCGCCGGAGATAAACGGAGCCGAACTGCTATCTCGCATTAGCGGTCATTACTTCGGTAAAGCGGGCGTTTTGGTGCTAGGCTCGGCGTTTTTCCTGGCTTGTATTACGACTACTCTAGGACTCATCAGCTCTGCTAGCGAGTACTTCGAGGAGCTAACTGGCGGACGCATCAAATACAAAATTTGGGTCATAGCGTGGTGCTTGATCGGTTTTGGCGTGGCGAATTTCGGCCTCACGACCATCATCAAGGGCTCGATCCCTGTGTTGGTAGCTATCTATCCTATCGCGATCATGCTCATCATCCTTTCACTCATCAATCCGCTGATTGACTCGAGCAAGCTTATTTATCGCACCTGCGTCTATGTTTGCGTGGTCGTCGGCACGATAAACGGCCTTGATATCGCGGGCGTCTCCGTGCCGCTAGTGACGAATCTAGTAAAGGCGATGCCGTTTTACGACTCAATGCTGGGCTGGATCGTGCCTAGCGCAGTCGCATTTGCGGTGACTTATATACTGCACCTTGTGCTAGAAAAGAGAGAAAATACTTTTTAATAGTTAGCGGCAAAGCGCCGAGCCCGTAAGAGCCCGGCTCGCCGTCAAATTCCACATATATTTAAATTTTATCAGACCTTCAAAATATTGCATAGTGCACACCTCAGATCTTGGTTTTTGAATTTTACTTTTGTATTTTTTTTATTTTAAATCTATTTTATAAATTTGAGTGGGAATTTTAGTAGCTCCGCCATGTTTATTAAATTTAATCTATATAAATCCATAAAAAATAAAATTTATCTTGTGTT
>NZ_CALINL010000109.1 GCF_938045225.1 uncultured Campylobacter sp. | reverse complement strand
CATATCCTGGCCCGTACGTCGCTTCGGCCTGGTTTAGGATAACAAAGTCGCTTGAAAAGCCCGTCACGCCGTTGCCGCTAATATACACTAGCCCGCTTTGACCTGCCTCTCTATCTCCCGCCGTTATTTGCCCGCTTACGCTACCCGTGAAATTTACGCCTTGCATAAAATCTACCCTATTGCTCGTGATGCTTTGCGCTTTGGTGTATTTATTTAGCGCAGTCTGCGTGACGGCTGCAGCGGCGAGCGTAGATATTTTGTTCTCAAGTGCCGTTGCAAGTCCACCAAGAGCAGAGTTTAATGCAGTTGTATCTATTTTATTGCCTACAGCATTAGCTACATCAAGCTTGGTTGCTAGTGTTTTTTTATCTTCCTCGTATATAGTTGCCGATAGTTTGTCCGCCAGCTCATCTTTGTTTGCCAAATTTGCAGCTTTTGCATCGATTAGCTCGTTTACTTTGGCTTCGTCCACCCCGCCGCCTGCAGATTCGCCTTTTTTGGCAAAGGTATCCTCTATTTTACGACTTGAATACGTCTTGTCTACCGCCGCAGCCGCGTCGTCGATAGGCGTTTTTTGCTTTAGTTCTTCTACCGCGCTCGCGAGCCCGTCCACGGCCTGGCTTATTAGTTGCTTTGTCTTTTCCTCGCTTACGCCGCCGGCCCCGCCTTCTTTGATTTTAGCTATGAGCTCTTCTGCTTTAGCTATAGACTCTTTTAGCGACTCTAGGCGCCCAGCGATTTTGCCAAATTCCGCTATCTTTGCGTCCATCTCCCCGCTTTTGTCGTCAAAGCTGTTTTTAGCTAGCTTTATCTCCACCGAGATCGTTTCCAAGCGGCTCAAATTTAGCTCTTTGACCTTTTCGCTAAGAGCCAAAATTTCCTTACAAATTTGTGTAAATTCTTTTTCGTTTTGCATTTTTTCTCCTTGTGTTTTTGGGCGCTACGGTCTTATCCTTGCCCTCATTATTCTATCCAGGTCCGCTAGATCGGCCCTATCTTGATATTTGCCGTTTTGAAAATCCATAAATTTATATATGAACTTTCTACAACTTAGGCCTTTACATTTCACGCGGTCGGCCATATAAAAGTCTAAATTGTTTAAAAACTCCTCATCCCAAATAAAATACGTCCTGACTTCGGAACCTATCTCGTACGGCTTAGCGTACCCTTTGGCCCCAAGTGCGCTTTCCAGGTCGCAACTTAGATCGTCAAAGTTGCTCGTTTCGTATTCGCAAAGAGCCGCGAGGTACAATTTGTTAAATTTAAAGCGATCCTTGTCATCACCGGCTCTTGCCGCGGCTATGCCGTACCCCAGAGCCGCCAGCAGGCTCTCATCTTCGTAGTCTATTTCATCCGTTCCCGCAAGCGGCGGGCGAAATTTGGCTACGAAGTATTTTTTTGAGAGATAGTAGTCTACGCCTATGTTTCTATCGTCCGTTTCTATTTTTTCCAGGACGGTTATGGCGCGGTGTATTTTTGCGGCCGTCCGGGCCATTAGTAGACGAAATTCATCGTCGCCGCATATTTTTACGCCGCGACGAGTATTGATTTCGTATATATTTTTGAACTCCGAAAAAGTCATCTTTACTCCTCAGCCAAGCCAAGACCGTCGGCCTCCGCTTAAACTTTCAGATTTTTAAGCCAAGCAAACGCTACCGGCGTGCACACGCGGAGCGTAAGCTCGGTTAGTATTTCTTTTTTGATCTCGTCGTTCTCGGTAGGCAAGTCTTTTTTCTTCGTCATTCTCCAGTAAACTGCGTAAATATCCTCGGATCTATAGGCTATTATCTCGTTGTTCGCGAGCTCCGGCGACAAAAGTAGCTTTACATTCTCGCCGTATTGGGAGTTTATCGCCGTAACCTTGTCGTGCAGATATTCTACGGTGTAGTTGGCTTGCTTGTATTTATCGAGCAGATCCATCACTCTATCCATTTGTTTATCGGGCAAAAGTATAAAATCGTAAGGCAGACCCCTTAAATGTCCGATCTTAAGCAGATCTCTAATAAACTGCATAGACATATCCGCCCCTGTGGCGTCAAAGGTATTGGTCGCGGTAGTAAAGCTTTTTAGTCCGCCGAGCTTTCCTTCTTTTTTAACGCCGGTATTGACCCTTTGAACAGCAGTTTGATCGGAAAGCAGTATCTTTTCTAGCGTTTTTTTATGCCTGATCGCCTCCATCTCGCCGTTTTTGGTTAGGATCAAATTTCCGTCCACCCTTTTGCTATCCTCTTCCGTACCCGAAACGCCGTAAGTATTTTTTACGATTTGGTATTGGTTTTTTAGCTGTCCGCCGGTAGCGTATTTCAAAGCGGCCGGAGCGCCGCCCTCTAAGTGCGCGTTATCGGCTTCGCCGTCGGGCGTTTCATCGTAAAACCACGTGTGTCCGGCCGCCGCGTTCGTGCTCCTATCTACCGGAGCGCCATTTTGGATAGACGTCAAAAACGGCGTCTGCTTCCACCCCATCTCTTTTATCGTGTTCCAAAACTCGGTGCCTCTTCTTCCGAAAGCCTCGTCGCTGGTCATTATTCCTTGTCTAACAATAGGCATCTTTTATCTCCTTTTTTAGTTAAAAATTTTGCTTAAATACGCGTATTTTTCGCTCTGACTTATTTCGCCTTTGTTTATGCGTCTCATCATCTCCGATCTGTCGACGCCGCCGCCCGTTCCTCGCGCTATGTCGAATTCATCCTCCGTCTGCTCCTGCGCCTTACCGTGGAAAAATTTTAGATAGACGTTTTCAAGCCCGACAGGAGTAAGTAGCGCGTCGCCTGCGCCGGGGTTTTTCTCGTCGATCTCTAAAATCTTATCCGTGATTTTTTGCATATCAAAATCGGGATAGCTCTTCCTAAAATCCGTCTCCATCTGCGAAAGTTGCGCAGCTTGACGCATCCTTTGAAAGTCCGCGTATTCTTCTTTATTGAGCTTTACGGAGTCGTCCGTGCTCGCCTCGGCTCGCGACTGGGCCTGGGCGGACGTTTTGTTTTCCGCCTGTACCTGTGGTTTGTCCGCGGCTTTTACGGCTGCCTGGGCTTCTTGCGCTTGCGTCTCCTCTGCGGCCGCTAGCCCCTCCAAATCCTGATCATATACGTCCGGCATTATTCGTTACCTCCTAAATTTAGACCTTGCGGCTCATTTGCCTTAGGCGCATTATCTTTGCTCTTCTCTGCCTTCTTGGCCGCCTCTTTTAGCTTTTTATTCTCGGCCTCAAGCTGCGAGACTTTTTGCGACAGCACCATATTTTCGCCTGCAGCTTCGCTTATGCGGTCTTGCAAATTTGCGCACTCCTCTTTGAAACGCTCCGCCTCGCCTTTGGCCTCTAAAATTTCAGCCTTCAAGCGTTCGATCTCGTTTTTGGCTTTAGCTAGCTCGGGAGCGAGATTTTTCGCACCGGACGGGGCTTGTTTCATCTCGGCCTCGGCAGCCTCGTTTTGCGGCATAGCTTCCCACTCTTGCTCGCTTATGATATTCACGGAGGCAAAGCCGCCCTCGCCTTTATCTCGCACCACCATGTCGCCGATACTCC
>NZ_CALINL010000108.1 GCF_938045225.1 uncultured Campylobacter sp. | reverse complement strand
GCGTGAGCGGTATCGGGGCGTGGGTGGGGCTGCTGATGCCCCACCTGGCGCGCATGCTAGTGGGCGCGAACAACGCCCGCAGCCTGCCTGCTAGTATATTTATGGGTGCGATATTTTTGCTATTCGTAGATACTCTGGCGCGCACGATCAGCGTGAGCGAGGTGCCTCTGGGCGTACTTACGGGCTTTATCGGCACGATATTTTTCGTCTGGGTTCTCTGGCGAAACAAAAAGGTCGCGTGATGTTAGAAGTAAAAAATCTAAATTTCGCCTATCCAAACGGCGCTGGTAGGCTAGAAAACGTAAATTTACGCGTCGGCAAAGGCGAAATCCTAACGATACTCGGGCGAAACGGCGCGGGCAAATCGACCATGCTAAGCCTAATCAGCGGTACGCAGGCGCCGCACTCGGGCGAAGTTTGGCTCAGCAGTAAAAATAGCGCGGAGCTCAGCAACAAAGAGCGCGCCAAAATCATGGCCTACGTAGCTCAAAGCGAGATCTGCGAGTACGACTACACGGGGCTTGAGTTTATCACGATGGGGCGAGCGGCGCATCTGGGCATCTTTGCGCGGCCTAGCGAGGAGGACACGGCGATCGCGAAGGAATTTACCGCAAAGCTTGAAATCACGCACCTTGAGGATAAATTTATCACTCAGATGAGCGGCGGGCAAAAGCAGATGTGCTCGATCGCGCGCGCTATGGCCGCAAAGCCCGAGATCATCGTGTTTGACGAGCCGACCTCGGCGCTGGACTTTGGCAATCAGTATAAATTTCTGCGCACCGTTAAGCAGCTAAAAGAGCAAGGCTACACCATCGTGCTAACGACTCACAACCCCGATTTTGCCGTACTTTTGGGCGGCTACGTGGCACTGGTTAAGGGCGGGGGCGAGGTGGCTTTTGGCACCGTGGACGAGATCATCGAGAGCGAACACCTTAGTAAGCTTTACGGGCTAAATTTGAGCGTGGAGTACATCGAGCAAGTAACTAGAAAGTGCTGCCTGACGCATCCGCTGTGAGCGCTAGATACTAGCAAGCAGCGGCGTAAATTTGTGCTATGCGAAATCAAAAAGAACGCGGGCAGGGATATGCGGCGGGGCGGGTAAATTTGTCGCAGGCGTGAGGCGCGTATCCGCCTTGCAAATTTGACGAATTTGGCTCGGCTCGTCGTTTGGTAAAATTTGCTCTCAAATTTAGCTTAAATTTGAGGCTTATAAAATTTGACCGAGCCTTGGCGCGTTTTAGTCGGCGCGTCTCTATAAATTTGACGGCTCTAGGTTTGCGCCTTTAGTAAATTCGGCGTTAAATTTAAAGCTAGCAAATTTAGGCGGTTTTTATTTTTCTCCGCGTTGCGCGCCAGAAATGATTAAAATTTGCTTCGTTAAAGCAGTCTTGCTAAAGCGAAGCAAAATCCCTCCAAAAAAACTCGTTTGCAAAAGCGCAACAAAACGAGCCTTTGAGGGCAAAATTTACACGTATCCCTGATCTATCATCGCATCGGCTACCTTTCGAAAGCCCGCGATATTTGAGCCAAGTACTAGATTTCCCTCGTCGCCAAACTCCTTGCTAGTCTCGTAACTAAGCTCAAAAATATGATTCATTATGCCGTGCAGTCTGTGATCAACCTTTTCAAAGCTCCACGCGGTCATGCCGGCATTTTGCATCATTTCTAGGCCCGACGTGCCCACACCGCCCGCGTTTGCCGCCTTTGCCGGAGCGAAGTAAAAATCCTTTTGCGCGAGCATGAAATTTATCGCATCAAGCGTGCTTGGCATATTTGCCCCCTCAGCCACGAAGCGACAGCCGTTAGCATAAAGCGTCTTTATGTCGGCTAGGTGAAGCTCGTTTTGCGTCGCGCACGGAAACGCTCCATCGCACGGCACGTCCCACACGCCGTTTCTGCCCTCTTTGTACTCGCTTACGCTTACGTATTTTGCGTTCGGTCTAAATTTAACGTACTCGCTAAGGCGCGCGCGTCTCACTTCTTTTAGCTCTTTAAGTATCGCTAGATCGATGCCCTCCGCGTCGTAAACGTATCCGTTTGAATCAGAAACCGTGATAGGCAGCGCGCCTACTTGATAGAGCTTTTCTGCCGTGTAGATGGCGACGTTTCCGCTACCGCTTATGCTACACTTTTTGCCCTCTAGCCCAAGGCCCGCTTTTTGTAGCATGTTTTGCGTAAAATAAACTAACCCGTATCCCGTCGCCTCCGTGCGCGCTAGGCTGCCGCCCCAGTTTAGGCCTTTGCCCGTTAGTATGCCGTCAAACCTGCCCGTGAGCTTTTTATACTGCCCAAACATATAGCCGATCTCGCGCGCGCCAACGCCGATGTCGCCTGCGGGCACGTCCACGGTGTTGCCGATGTGGCGGTATAGCTCGCTCATAAATGCTTGGCAAAAGCGCATTATCTCGCCCTCGCTCTTGCCTTTTGGATCAAAGGTGCTGCCGCCTTTTGCGCCGCCGATATTTACGCCAGTGAGCGAGTTTTTGAAAATTTGCTCAAATCCAAGAAATTTTAGCACGCCAAGATCGACGCTAGGATGCAGTCTGATGCCGCCTTTATAGGGGCCCACGGCTGAGTTAAACTGCACGCGGTAGCCGTTATTTACCTGCGGTCTACCGTCATCGCCCGTATACGTGACGCGAAAGATCACCGTTCGTTCGGGGATAACGATACGTTCTAAGATCGCGTGTTTTTGGTATTTGCTTTCCTTTTTTATAAGTGGCTCGAGGCTGTTTAGCACCTCGGTCGCAGCCTGCACGAACACGCCTTGGCCCGGATTGGTTCTTTTTATCCACTCCATCGTTTTTTCGATGTACTCGCTCATCTTCGCTCCTATTCGTCAAATTTTTGTAGTTGAATATTAACTCTCCTAGAAAAAATTTTTATTTAAATTTATTTTGTTAATGTATTTAGTTCTCCTCTTGATTTTATTAGTTTTATTTCAGCTATTTTGTATTCCAGCAGAGCGTTGGTGTAGTTATTTTGTGCATCTGCGTAGGCTTTTTCTGCATCCAATAAATCGGTGAGCGTAGAAAGCCCGTATTTATAGTTGTTTTGTGTGTTTTCCAAAACACTTTTCGCTAAATTCACATTTTCTTTTTGAGTGTTGATAGTGATTAAACTATTGTTAATCTGGGTTTTAGCGTTTTCTATATCTAGGCTGATTGCCAGTTCTGCTTCTCTTTTTTCCACTTCAGCTTTTCTGATGTTTACATCGGCTTGGCGAAGTTTGGCTCTTGTAGAAAACCCATTGAAAATAGGGATGTTTAGACTTAGCCCGATGCTCGCTGCACTGTAGTAGAATGTGCGTTCATCTTTACTAAACCAAGGGAATTTTTGCCCTACACCAGTGTAGCCAAAGTTTCCTGAAAGCGCCAGAGTAGGATAGTATTCCGCTTTTTTAGCTTTTCTGTCCAGTTCCAAGAGTTCCAGCTGTTTATTGATAACTTTGATTTCTGTTCTGTTCTCCACACTTGCTTCATTTCCTAGAAGGGCAGGCGTAGCATCAAAGGTGTCCTCTGGCATCACAATGGATTTATTGATGTCCATTCCTATCATGAATTTCAGGGAATGTTCTTGCAGTTGTAGCACTTCTAAAATCTGCTGTTTAGAGGCTTTTAGGTTGTTCACTGCTACATTGGTTCTATCTAAATCTATTTTTTTCGCCAGACCACTTTTGAACAGCCCATCTATGATGTCTCTGGTTTTGGTAGTGCTGTTGAGGTTGGTCTCCACAGTTTTCAGTTTCTGCTGTGTTTGATAAACTTGATAGTAAGCCGTAGCAACTTTTTCTATCAGGTTTTCATTGGTAAGTTGCTGATTGATAGCATAAAACTCACGAGTGGTTTTTGCTGCTTTCAGACCAATGAAAACACTTTGGTTGAATAGCTGCTGAGTAACGGAAATTCCCGCCGAAGTCTGCCATGGGTTACCTATTTTTACTTGATTTCCCATGAAGCTCAACTGTTGTAGAATAGGGTTGTATGTGAGACTTCCTGTGACATTCACCTGTGGAAGCGTAGCCGCACGCACTTGCTCTATCTGGTACTCTGCGTTTTCGTATTCTAATTTGGCTTTTACAGCCTCTGCTTTATGCTCTAGGGCATAATTAACCGCTTTGCTGAGAGTCAGTTCTTCCTGCGATTTTGGGAAGAAGCTCATCAGCGCTAAAGCTATTGATAAACTATATTTCATTTTCTTTTTTTATTAAATTTTCTACTATTTCTAAACCTTTTGGCGTTACGATTGACCTTAGATAAAATTCTAAAAATTTGTTATCGTGCTCTTTCATTGATATACTTTTTCCTAATTCTTCTGGGAATTTTTCATACAAATCAATGGCATCACTTCCCGCGATAAACTGGGCGACAAGAAAAGTTTTATCCAGATTTCTTCGGTAGACTCCCTGTTTTATTCCCTCACTTATGTTGCCTTCTATGTGAGTTTTTATATCCTTGCAGCGTCTTTTTTCAAAATCATAACAAAGCTCTGGGTAATATTTTTTGAGCTGAAAAAAACAAGGAGATGTTTCAAAATCTTTCCCTAAAATACCATCTATTGATTCTTTGAGTTTGAAATGCTCAAGGATAGCGGTTTCGCATTTTCCTGATATTTCTGCAATTTTGCTGAAAGCCAGATTATACACATAATCCAAAG
>NZ_CALINL010000107.1 GCF_938045225.1 uncultured Campylobacter sp. | reverse complement strand
GTTTTTAAATACGTCTTTTAGAAATTTAAAAAACTCTTTTTTGCTCGCTTCGTCCGCGTAGCTCACGCGATCTTCTATCTCTTGTCCCAGAAGCGTAATGCGCTCTTTTGCGGGCGTTTGGTCGAAATTTAGCGCGCCGTCCTTGAGTGAAATTTTGACGTTTGCGTATTTGCCTAGGATTTTATTTGCCGCGTACTCGAGCCATTTATCTTTAAACTCCTCCTCGCTCATATCTGAATCCAGTAGCTTCGAGGCCCTGGCGTCCATTATCAGGCCGTTGCCGCTACGCATGCCAAGCCCTGTGCCAAACCCGCCCAGATCCACGTTAAATTTACTCAAAAACTTATCCACGCTAAAGACGTCCTGCCTAAATATATCGGATGGATCGCCCGCGTGCGCGATCAGAGCTTGCGTGCTATCTACGAAGCTTTTTAGCTCGGCGGCTTTTTCTTTGTCGGTACTCGGATCAAGTCCGTTCATCTTGCCCCAGATGCTAATTTTATCGTCCTTAGTGTAGCCGCTTAGAGAAAATATCCTCCTTACAAATACCGGTTCGTCAGGCTTTAGTCCGAGCTCTTTACGCCAATCATCCACAACTTTTTCAAACCCCATTTTTACGCCCAGCCACATGCTTAAATTTTTACCCGTTAGTTTTTCTGGATCAACCTTGTCCGCCCAGATTTTTAGTTGGTCGTAGTCTAATTCACTTGGATTTACCGTATCGTAATTAATCTGTGCCGTCAAATTTGACATCAAATTCGCCGCTTCTTTTTCCTCGCGCGTTTTTAAATTTTGCCCGCGAGCGCCGCTAAAATCGAAATTTGCATTTGCGTTAAATCCGTTTACGCCGCCTATCATCTAAAATCCTTTTAAAATTTGGCTTTCTAACGATATCGGCAAAATTTGAATAAAATTTAGAGTAAAAGATAAGAAGCGATATCAAATTTACGGTCAGCCGCCAAGGCGCATGTGCGCTGACTAGTCGCCGTAAATTTGCGCCGCATCGCTACCGGCCGACAAACGCGAGCGTAAATCTATTTTTGCTCAAAGTCTTCCCGGGGATTTATGCAGTAGGTGCCGCGACCCGCGTGTTTAGCCCTATAAAGAGCATCGTCGGCGCGCTGAAGTAGCAGGTCAAACGAGCCGTGCCCGATCTGGCCTTCTGCGATACCCGCGCTCACGGATAGTCCGTTAAATAGCGGATTTTCTTGACAAATTTTAAAAAATCGGTCGATCAAAATTTGCACGCGAGGCGCTATGCTTTGCATATTTGCGCCGTCTGTAAATATCGATATAAACTCGTCCCCGCCGATACGTACGTTCATAGCATCGTTAAAAATCTCTTTTATTAGATCTGATATTGCGACTAAGGCCTTGTCGCCGGCTTGGTGTCCGTGCTCGTCGTTTACCTGCTTAAAGCGGTCTAGATCCATGTAAAGTATGCTCATACGCGTAGTTTTTAGCTTACTTAAAAAGGCGTCCAGCTGGTTGCGGTTGGCTAGTCCCGTAAGTTGGTCGTAGTGGGCTAGATGCTCGATGTTTTGCAGGTACTCGTACTCTTTCGTCACGTCGCGAGCGATGCCAATGGTGCCGATAATCGTCGTGCCGTCAAATATCGGCGTCTTATATGTTTTTAGTTTGTTTAGTTTGCCGTCTGCTTTTACAATATCTTCACTAAGGAGACTAGTCTCGCTTGTCGCGGCACGGCCCAAGCGTTCATAGGAAGCGTTTTGGGCGCAATATGCATTCGAGCCGTTGAGGAATTCTTTTACATCTATATATAATCCGTCGGCGTCCTTAAACCAGATCGTATCGGGAGATGAGGTTATGATGGTTTCTAGCCAGGCCTTTTGCAGCCATGCTTCTTTGCGTTCGGCGATTAAATTTAGTGCTTTTTGTATATAAAAATCGTCCAAATTTGCAACTGCAGGCCAAATTTCATCGGCGGCTTCTTTTTGTTCGCTCGCGATATTTTCGGAATGATGCGCATAAATCGCTAAAAAACCCTTTTTGCCGATACGGTTTTTTAGTTCGGATAAATTTAATTCGCAACGCTCGCTTGCTATGACTAGATATTGGTGCCCATCGGGGATAAATGCAGGGATATCGCAGGTGCTTTTTAGCATCTCAAATTTGTGTTCAAACCGCGGTCTAGGCGGGATTTTACTCCATCGCTCAAGTTTGTTTTTTATATCTTGAGTTAAGCATATATGCAGTCTGACGCGATACATAATCCCTCTTATGATTTTTGGCTATGTTACATCAGATAAGCTTTAAAGTGGCTTTTGCGTGATTTTTCGGAGTAGCTAAAATTAGCCATTTGCGCCGAGTTTAAAATTTGTAAATTTGATTGCTGAAATTTGAGATAAATATCGGCGAAAAGGAGATAGCGGACTTTGTTAAATTTATAAAATTTGATAAAGCCCGCTGTAACCACAAAAACATCAAGAAATTAAGCCCAAACAAAATGCGGGCAACTAAAGGAGCGCATAATTTACGGACCGACCGCCGAGCCGTATAAGCTCACGCGAGTCGCCGTAAATTTGCAAATTTAATCAGCCTCCGTACATCAGCCTCGGTAGCCAAAGCGAAATCTCCGGGATATACGTCACTAAAATAAGCCCGATAAATAGCGTCAAAGTCCACGGCAAGCACGCGACGATGACGTCTTTTAGATTCATGCCCGTTAGGCCGCTTGCTACGAATAAATTTAGTCCGACAGGCGGCGTAATCATGCCGATTTCCATATTTACGATGAGCAGGATGCCGAAGTGCACCGGATCCACGCCTAGCGCAGTCGCGATCGGTAGCAGTAGCGGCACCATAATCATCACGACCGATGAAGGCTCCATAAACTGTCCCATGATGAAAAGCAGGACGTTTACGATGATTAAAAAACCGATTTTGCCGATATTTGCGGCTAGGATGCTGTCCGCTATCGTTTGCGGGATGTTTTCGCTAGTTAGCAGATACGCAAACACGACCGCGTTTGCGATGATGAAAAATATCATCGCCGTCGTGATGGCAGACTCTAGGCAGATATCCCACAGGTCTTTAAATTTGATATCTTTATAAACAAATAGCGAAATAATCAGCGCATATATCGCGCTCGCCGCCGCAGCCTCTGTCGGCGTAAAAATGCCACCGTAGATACCACCGATAACGACTACTACGATTAGCAGCGCCCAAAACGCCTTACCGAATTTTTTTACTCGCTCGCTCCAAGGCTCTGGCGTAGTAGCTTTAAATCCAAGCCTTTTTGCTCCGATATAAGTCTGCGCTATCATCATACCGCCTAGCATCAGTCCAGGCACCACGCCCGCCATAAATAGCTGCGCGATACTGACCTCGGCCGTAACGCCGTAAACGATCATAACGACGGAAGGCGGGATGAGGATGCCTAGAGAGCCCGCGGTGGTGATGCCACCCACGGCGTACTCTTTTGGGTAGCCGGCTTCTTTGATAGCGACAAACATGATAGATCCTATCGCTACGACCGTAGCGGGCGAGCTGCCAGAAACCGCGGCAAATATAACGCACGCAAATATCGCGCTCATCGGCAGGCCGCCCGGTAGATGTCCGACCATGGATTTAGCAAAATCTATAATGCGTCTAGCAGAGCCGCCCTTGCTCAGTAAATTTCCGGCTAAGATAAACATCGGGATCGCCATAAGGGCAAATTTATTGATACCGTCAAAGATGAGCTGAGGTATCGTCGCGACGTCAAGATCCGTAAAAAGAAGCATCGTGATAACCGTACTAGCTCCAAGCGAAACGGCGACGGGAACGCCTATAAGCATAAGGCCAAATAGCGAGATAAACAAAAATGCGATGGTCATAGGCTCTCCTTAGCTTTTCTTGACCGAGTCGCGTATCATCTCGGCTTCATTGTTTATAATGACTTTATCCGAAGGCGTCATAGCGATCTGGAAAATTTTCTCTCCGGCGCGGTAGCTGGCTCCTAAAAAAGCGATCGGAAGCACTAGCATCGGCACCCACTGCGGCACGCCTAAATCCACGCTCATGAAATCAAGCTCGTACATCACCTGCAGATACTGCACGCTATAAACCACGACAAATATCAAAAATACCGTCGTTAAGATGTTTGCGAAGATGAGGTAGGCCTTGGCGATAGGAGCGGGAAATCTCTCGATCAAAATCGTAACCGAGATATGAATGCCCTTTCTAAAGCCGTAAGCGGCGGCAAAAAACGCCGACCAGATAAAAAGATAGTTGGTTAGCTCGCCGGCCCACGACCAGCCCGTGTTAAAGCAGTAGCGCATAACGACGTTAATGAATGCTAGCAGCGTGCCTGCGGCGATGCCTAGCACCGCTACGGTTTTGTTTACCGAGGCAATGCCGACATCTAAAATCTCAAAAAATTTACCCATAAAAGCCTACTTCGTATTTATCGTTTTTTCTATCAAATCTTGACCGATCACGTTGTAGAAGTTCGGATAAATCGGCTTCATAGCCTCTGCCCATTTGCCCTTTTGGTCAGCATTTAGCTCGATGATCTCAAGCTTTTTAGTCTCGCTTGCGAATTTTTTAAGCTCGCCTAAAATGTGCTCTTCTTCTTTAGCCGTCTCTTCGCGCTCGTAAGTCGTAGCTTCGCTTAGAGCTTGTTTTACGTGAGCCTTCATATCATCAGGCAAGCCTTTCCAGAACTTCTCGCTAAAAACGACTAGGTAGCCCAAATATCCGTGAGATGAAAGCGTTAGAGAGCTTTGCGCCTCGTAAAATTTGGAGTTATAGAAATTTGAAAGCGGGTTTTCCGTCGCATCGACTACGCCTTGTTGAAGGGCCGGATAAACCTCTGAAAAAGGCAATACTTGCGGGTTGCCGCCGACTACTTTGATCTGCTCTTCAAGCACCTTTGAGCTTTGGATGCGGAATTTTTGCCCCTTAGCGTCCGCAGGCTCTACGATCGGCTTTTTGCTTGAGCTAAAGTGCTTAAATCCAGCGTCCCAAAAATCAAGCGCGATGAAGCCTTTTTTAGCGATCATATCTTTTAGAGCTTGTCCGACTTCGCCGTCTTGAACAGCGTAAAGATGGGCGTTGTCTCTAAAGATAAACGGCAGGTCGAAAAGCTGAAACTGCGGCACTATCGGCGTAAATTTAGAAAAACTAGGCGCGGCCATCTGTACGTTGCCAAGTTTCAGCGCTCCAAAAACCCTATCGTCGTCCATCAGCGATGCGGCAGGATATACCTCGACTTTAATCGCTCCTCCGCTAAGCTCGCCGACTCGTTTGGCAAAAAAGTCCGCAGCCTTGCCTTTTGGCGTAGAGGCGGCCACGACGTGAGCAAATTTGATCGTGTATGTTTTATCTGCGGCAAATGCGCTTCCGGCCAGCGCGCAAGAAAGAAGCAGTGCGGAAAGTAACTTAATTTTCATCTGTGATCCTTTTTAAAAGATTAGCTAATTCAGCTAGGTGCAATTATAATTCATAAAAAAGCGGCTGCGTGAAAATGTTTCGACTTTTTGCAATAAATTTCAAATTTATGTGTAAATATGTAACAATCTCTCAAATTTGACTGTCAAATTTGAGAGCAAGCCAAAGTAAAATATAATACTAAAAAGACTAAATGTTACGAAAATACACATTATTTTATCAAATTTGATCTTTTCGCGCGGCGAGACGAGTCAAATTTGATAAAACGGAAGTATAGGCGGGTTAGTTTGCGCGTTAATAAATTAATTACTATTTTATTGCTATAATACGGATAAATTTTATTACAAAGGAAAAATTATGTTTGAACTTAGAAAACTGCCTTTCGATCCGAAAGCAAACGCCGTCGTAAGCGAAGAAACCTGTAGTTACCACCACGGCAAACACCACCAAACCTACGTCAATAACCTAAATAATTTGATAAAAGGTACCGAATTTGAGGGTGCTAGCCTCTTTGATATCCTAACAAAAAGCTCGGGCGGCGCGTTTAACAACGCGGCTCAGGTCTATAACCACGACTTTTACTGGGATTGCATCGCGAAAAAAAGCCAAATGAGCGACGAGCTAAAAGCTCGCTTGGAAAAAGATATTCCAAATTTTAAAGAGGAGTTTTTAAAAGCTGCGACTACGCTTTTTGGCTCCGGCTGGGCATGGCTAGTTTACAATCCAAAAGAGGACAAACTGCAAATCGTACAAACAAGCAACGCGCAAACTCCGGTAACTGACGGCCTTGTGCCACTTCTAGTCGCGGACGTTTGGGAGCATGCATACTACGTCGATCACAGAAACGCGCGCCCGGCGTATTTGGAGAAGTTGTTTGAAAATATCAACTGGGATTTCGTCTCGAGTGCTTACGAGTGGGCGTTAAAAGAGGGGCTAAATTCTGTTAAATTTTACGTTTCCGAGCTTCACGGCGGTGCTAAATCTTGCTGCGGTTGCGGCTGCCATTAATGCCGAAAATTTGCTGATATCGCGAGCTTTTTAAGAGCGGCGATAAATTTGCGGCGGCTTATTTTCTAAATAAGCGTAAGCCCGCGAGTAAACTTAGCTTTGAACGAGGACTCCTTCTTGGCTAAGTTTACTTTATATAAACTATTTTGAAGTAATATTCGAGTCTCATTTCACAAAAAAGGACGAAAATGAAGAAGTTTTTAGTTTCATCTTTGGCGGCTTTTGCTGCAGTTGCTATGCTTAGCGGTTGCCATGCGCACAAAAGCGAGAGCGCAAACAAAGCACAAATCACCAAATCAGAAGCTGAAGTTATTAAATTTACGGGCGTAAACGATCCGAAATACGTCGTTAGACTAAGCTCTACCGATAAATTTAACACAGCCCTGCTAGAAGACAGCAAAGGTCACAAAATCAATCTTAAAAACGCAGTCACAGCAAGCGGCGTAAGATTAGCCGGCGACAACGGCGCCGAGATAACGTTTAAACGCGGCGAAGGTATCCTAAACCTTGAAAAAGGCGGCGAGGATATTTTCTTAAGATACGACGAATAAAAACTTTCCCGCCGAATTTTACGGCGGGACTCTCTCCTGCTCAAATTTATCAAATTTAATTCCCGCAAAATCTCGTCAAATTTGAACTTTCGATTGCATTTTATCTTTCTTTTAAATTTGCTCAAATTTAATATCTCTTATTAAAAACGGCTTTATCTTAAAATTTATAAGCCCTCTATAAAATCCCCAGATATACGCGCTTTAAGAGCTATTTTAAACTTAAAAATGACATTTTCAAAATGCCTTGAGAGCAAATTTCGGTCACTAAATTTTAAGCCAACTTTGCCTATACTTTCGTCAAATTTATCACCAAAATTTAACGTAAGGAACGAAATGAAATTTATCCTAAAACGCGACGGCACGAAGCAAGAATATCTCCCGTATAAAATCCAAGACGCGATCAAAAAAGCCTTTGAAAGCGAGTCCAAAGAGTACGACGACAAGGTCTTTTTAGACGTGATGGGGCACGTGTTTGATAGCGAAGTTTTGAGCGTCGAGGACGTGCAAGACTATATCGAAAAGGCGCTTTTTAACGCGGGACACTTCGACGTGATGAAGAGCTTTATGCTCTACCGCCACACGCACAAGCTTCAGCGCGAGCAAATTTTAGGACTAAACGAAGATACGACCTACATCAACTCCACCCAAACCATCAGCGAGTATATCAACGGCACCGACTGGCGAATTCTCGCCAACTCAAACACCAGCTACTCAAACGCCGGCCTCATCAACAACACCGCAGGCAAGGTCATCGCCAACTACTGGCTAGATAAGGTGTATAGCAAAGAAGAGGGCCTCACACACCGAAACGGCGACTATCACATCCACGATCTTGACTGCCTTACTGGCTACTGCGCGGGTTGGAGCCTAAGAGCGCTTTTAAACGAGGGCTTTAACGGTGTGCGCGGCAGGGTCGAGAGCAAGGCGCCCAAGCACTTTAGAGAGGCGCTGTATCAGATGGCTAATTTCTTAGGAATTTTACAAAGCGAGTGGGCGGGCGCGCAGGCGTTTAGCAGCTTTGATACATATCTTGCGCCTTACGTTTTCCGCGACAAGCTAAGCGATAAAGAGATCAAAAAGGCGATAACGAGCTTTATCTTTAACCTAAACGTACCCGCTCGCTGGGGCCAGAGTCCGTTTACCAACGTAACGATCGATATCACCTGCCCGAGCGATCTGCGCGACCAGATACCTACGCGCGAGGATAGGCATATATTTAGCGACCTAGAGGACGCAGAGCTAGCGCAGGAGGCCGCTAAGCGCGGTTTTAACAAGCTAACGGATATGACCTACCGCGCCTTTGAGCCCGAGATGAACCGCATAGATAAGGCGTTTTACGAGATCATGACCGAGGGCGACAAGTGTTCGCAGCCATTTACTTTCCCGATCCCTACGGTAAATATCACCGAGGACTTCGACTGGGACAGCGAGGTGGCGAAGGTGCTTTTTGAAAATACGGCAAAAATGGGCTCGAGCTATTTTCAAAATTTCGTCGGCTCTCAGTATACGGTCGATGAAAACGGCAACCGCGTCGCAAACGACAAAGCCTATAAGCCGGGCCACGTGCGCTCGATGTGCTGCCGCTTGCAGCTAGATTTACGCGAGCTGCTAAAGCGCGGCGGAGGGCTGTTCGGCAGCGCGGAGATGACGGGCAGTATCGGCGTCGTAACGCTAAATTTAGCTCGCCTAGGCTATCTGTATAAGGGCGATAAAAAGGGACTCTATACCCGCCTTGAATATCTACTAAATTTAGCCAAATCCACACTCGAAAAAAAGCGCGCCTTTGTCCAAGAGATGTACGAACGCGGCCTGTATCCGTACACCGCGCGCTACCTAAAACACTTTAACAACCACTTTAGCACCATCGGCATCAACGGCATGAACGAGCTTTTGCGAAATTTCACGAACGACAAGGAAAATATCGCTACTGATTTCGGGCGAGAGTTTGCAACCGAGATGATCGAGTTTTTACGCGGTAAAATTCGCGAGTTTCAAGAGAGCACCGGCAACCTTTATAACCTCGAAGCCACGCCTGCCGAGGGCACGACGTATCGCTTTGCCAAAGAGGACAAAAAGCGCTATCCAGACATCATCCAGGCCGGTTTTGGCGAAAATATCTACTACACCAACTCCACGCAGCTGCCGGCAAATTTCACCGACGACGCGTTCGAGGCGCTCGATCTGCAAGACGAACTGCAAAGCTCCTACACCGGCGGCACGGTGCTGCACCTATACATGAAAGAGCGCATCAGCTCGGCCGAAGCGTGCAAAGACCTCGTGCGCGGCGTGGTCAGCAACTACAAGCTGCCATACATCACGATAACGCCGGTCTTTAGCGTCTGCGCCAAACACGGCTACATCAGCGGCGAGCATGAATACTGCCCAAAATGCGACGAGGAACTTTTGGCTAAATTTAAGGCTGAAAATAGCGTAAAATAGGCTAAATTTGAGCGGCGAAGCTGGGTTTTGTCCAATGGTATTTATTGTGTTTGGCTTTATTGGCATACTTTAGCCAAGCAAGAATCCGACTTATTGTTTTGTAAAGAACAATCTTTTATAGAATAAATAGTATTTTGGTTTAAGGATGGAAATGGATTTTAATAATCAAATCTTAATAACCTGCGAAAACATAGATAAAAATCTTGCAAATAATAACTTGTGTGATGAACGAGGATTCGTTAGTCAAGTTATCTTATCTCAGCTTAGAAATTTAGTAGAGTATATTTTTCAAAAAATTCACTCTAGCGAAGAAAAAATAGATACCAACGATCATCAGCGAGTAATTAATGAAAATGCCATTAAATATGTAAAATCAAGAAAAGGAAATTATGCATTATTGGTTAAATTTCATGATTTCTTACAAAAAGCTGTTTCACATTATACGCTTAGTGAAAACTCTTCTGAACGTTTGATGTTAAAGTACTTCATATATTTAGTCGAATGCAAGATTTTTTTAAAAGAAAAATATAACATTGAAGTTCTTAAAAATTTAAGTAATTTTCCGCTTAATTTAGATAAGCAATTTATGGAATACTATGAAAAAATTGCAGAAAAGATAGAGAATCAAAGTGTTTTAAGTAATTCTGGCAAAGAAGGTAATGCTTACTATGTGACAAAAGTAAAGCCCTTTATAGTAAAAGACCAAATTTATTATGAGGTAACATTTGTTAATGCTGTTGATAATTTTAGCAAATTTGATAAACTAATTGCATTTTGTAAATTTGGAATTTTTGATAATTATGCTGTCAATTTATGGATTTGTAATGAAAATATAGAAATTCTAAACAAATCACTGCAGGTAAAAATCATTGACAGTTGGGAAGTTTCTATTAGACCAGCTGAATTGCAAAATTTTGGTAAGATTTTTGAATGTAGTCAAAAAATAAATAGAACAAGCGAATATAAAGAATTAATGCGATTTTTGACACGTAAGAAAATTAGCCTAGTCGATTTGATTGATAGTTATGATTACCAAGATATAAAAAGAAACATTATTTCTAAAGGACAAGTTTCGCATATTTTTGATATTTTAGATAAGGCAAAGGTAGTTACCAAAGATGGTAGAAATACAATTAGGTATTTACTACACAACTTACGTAATCAAGTAATAAAAAAGCAACTTCCAAATAATGAAGATAGATGCCTATCGGATTTAAAGCTAAATTCAAAATGCCTTCCTTTTGAGCAAATGCCGTTTGCTACATCTTTAATAAATCACAATCCTAACTTTTATGATTTGTTAGAATGTATAGATACAAGTGGAAGGGAGCATGAATTATTTGCTAGAGCATTAAAAAGTAGGAGTGAAAATAGTGGAAGCCTGTTTGTTGATAAAAAGGAATTTAATTTCAACAATATAGATAATCTAATATCTCAATTTAACTCAAAATTATGGTCAGGAAACGAAAAGAATCCAAAAGGGCATACTGGTAGGAGAATTGAGGAATTTCAAAGTCACTTTTATATCAAAGAATATGTCGAAAAATCTATCGAAATTATTGATGGGCTTGACAAATTGACACAGAGCGGTATTCAAAACTACTCAAATTCTGCAAAAGAGTGGATAAAGAACAATTCGACGCTAATTGATGATAAAGAAAAAGAAAATATTGTTATTAATCTATTTGAGAAATCAAAGGTCGCCTTGATTTATGGCGCAGCCGGTACTGGTAAAACGACTTTAATCGATTACGTATCACAATTTTTTAAAGAAAATAGTAAAATATTTTTAGCCAATACAAATACTGCTGTAGATAATTTAAAAAGACGTATTGCTGCGAGCTCAAAAAGCGAATTTAAAACAGTTGCTAAATTAATAGCGGGTACAGACACAAAATGCGATGTTCTAATTATCGATGAATGTAGTACAATAAGCAATGATGATATGCAAAAAGTACTCAATAAAGTAAAATTTGAGCTCATTCTTTTAGTAGGGGACATATATCAGATAGAAGCGATATCATTTGGCAATTGGTTTAAAATCGCTCAGAGTTTTCTTGATAAGGCAACTTTTACATTAGAAAAAACATATAGAACAAAAGACAAGAAACTTTTAAAACTTTGGGATGAAGTAAGAAGTTTTGGTGATTGTATTAGTGAAATTTTACAAAGAGAAAGCTATTCGCAAAAATTAGAAGATTTAAGTTTTGAAGCTAGTGATGATGAGATTGTTTTATGTCTTAATTACGATGGATTATATGGTATTAATAACCTAAATACTATTTTGCAAGAAACCAATAAAGCAAAAGCTGTAGAATGGGGTCTTCATAGATATAAGATCGGCGATCCCATTTTGTTTAATGAGGTAGAAAGATTTAAACCGCTTATTTACAATAATATGAAAGGAAAAATTGTTAATATTGAGCTTGAAGAAAAACGAATTTGGTTTAGCATAGAACTTGAAAAATCAATAACTGGACTAGATGCACAAAAGTATGATTTTGAGTTATTGGAGAATAGCGATAAATCGGTGATAAAATTTTATGTTAATCAATACGGAACGGCTGATGAGGAGGGGAATCCTGAAAATAATGATGAAGAAACTATCGTACCGTTCCATGTGGCATACGCTATTTCAATTCATAAAGCACAAGGCTTGGAGTACAAAACTGTAAAAGTAGCAATAAGTAGCGAAGTTGATGAAATGATAACGCATAATATTTTTTATACAGCAATAACCAGAGCGAAGGAAAATCTACAAATATATTGGTCGCCGGAAGTCGAAAAGAAAATTTTAGAAAGCTTTAAAAAAAGAAACAGCAATAAAGATATTGATTTTTTACAGAAATTAAAGAAATAAAAGCCACCCAAAAGACGGCTTAAATTTTATCTCTCAAAAACGAAAACTTTATTCGCCCGTTTTCTCTCGTCGTGACGTAAAATTTTCCATCCTTGATAGCGAGCGTATGGGCGTCGCTCACGCCTTCAAAGCTATAAACCTCCACGATCTTTCTGCTACACGGATCAAGCTTTGGAATGCTTGAGTATTGTTTCGAGAGCAGATAAATAAACTTATCTTGCGCATCCATGCCCGTGACGTAGTAGTCGCTTACGTCTCTGCCCTCTTTTACGCCTAGAGACTCGTCGAAGCTCGGCACGAACTCGGTCGAGAGCAGGTTATCGGCGTCGCTAAAGCTCGCCAGCCTCCAGCTTTGCTTGATATCGTCGGACACGCTAGCGACGAAAAACTCGCCGTAAAAGTCCGAGTGATCCCACGAAAGGATGAACTGCTGTTTAGCGCGCACGGTGGAGTAGCAATCCTTGAAATCAAGCGTAAAATTTTCATACCCCTCGTACAGATAGTACCATGCTTTGTATGCTTCCTCTTTGCTTTGATTTGGTGTGGGTTTGAAAAAAATCATAGGTTTTATGTGGACAATTAGACTCTTGCTGAATTCCGTCATTTACCTCGCAGGACTAAATTTTAGCGTATCAAAGAAGCGCTTTTGTTTGCCCTATTGTGGCAGAGCAGATTTTAACCAAGTTTCTTACCCAGTATCGTCAGGCTCTCGATTTTACCGCCCATATAGCAGACTTCGGGTAGTTCGCCCCAGCGCGCAAAACCGAATTTTGCAAACAAATTTAGGCTTGCTGCGTTGCTGGAAAATATCAGCGCGACGATGTTTTTGATGCCAAATTCGGGCGCGCGCTCAAGCATAAAATTTACTAGCCGTCCGCCAAGCCCCTTGCCGCGAGCCTCAGGCGCGACATAGACGCTGATTTCGGCCGTGATGCGGTAATCCTCGCGCGGATGATAGTCGCTAGGGCTACCCCAGGCTAAGATTTTGCCTTTTTGGTTTACGGCGCCTATCTTTTGCACGCCCAAATTTTCGTGCTTTTGGTCAAATTTTCTCTCGCAATCAGCCTCAAAGGTTTCGCCGTCTCCGCTCGTCAAATTTGCGTCGCAAACCTAGCGTAGCACGTATATCGGGCGATTTGCCGCCTCGTGCACGTCAAACCACGCTTGGCGCTCCTCTATGCCCACGGGGTGCAGCGTGGCCGTGGCGTTTCGCTCTAAAACGCTTGCGTTATAAATGCGCGTGATGGCGGCGAGATCGGCCTTGATGGCGCGCGAGATTTCGTATTTTGCGTGGGCGAGATTTTCTTGCATTTTGAGCCTTTTGTTCATTTTAACTGATTTTACGCCAAATTTGATTAAAAACAGCAACGAAAACGTCAAATTTGAATGTCGATAAAGGTGCGTACCTAGCCGCCGCAAAAAGGCAAAATTTGCGTCCAAAGGCGAAATCGCCGTAAATTTGAGTTATAATCTCTTTTTAAATTTAACCTCGGATAAAGATTTGAAAATAGCGTTTTTTGACTCGGGTATCGGCGGGCTGAGCGTGCTGGCTGAGGCTCTGCGGCGGTTTAGCGGGGCGGAGTTTTTGTATTTTGCCGACGAGGATCACGTCCCATACGGCACGAAAAGTAGGGCCCAGATCGTGCGGCTGAGCCTCGATGCGGTGGGGTTTTTGGTCGCGCACGGCGCGGACGCGGTCGTCGTTGCTTGCAATACCGCCACGAGCGCGGCTATCTTGGAGCTTCGCAGCGCATTTAGCGTGCCCGTCATCGGCATGGAGCCCGCCGTCAAGCTCGCCGCGGACAGCTTCGGCGCGCGCCCTACGCTGCTCATCGCCACGCCGCTAACGATCGCCGGCGAAAAGCTAGCGCGCCTCGTGGGGCGGCTAGAGTGCGAGACGTGGAGCCTGGCGTTACCGCGTCTCGTGGAGTTTGCGCAGGATTTGGAGTTTGATTCGCCCGCAGTTCGAGCCTATCTGCGAGAGGAACTGGGTAAATTTGAGCTTGAGCGCCTCGGTTCGCTCGTGCTTGGTTGCACGCATTTTAACTATTTCAAGGACGTTTTGCGCGAAATTTTGCCGCCACACGTGCGCATCATCGACGGCATAGGCGGCACGCTAAACCGCCTAGCTAGCGAGCTGGGCGGAGGGCTAAAGCTTGCGCGCGGCGAGGATTTGCCCTCGCGGACGGCTAAATTTAATGCAGACGGCGGCGTAAAATTTGATACGAATTTATCGGCGCAAGTCAGTAAATTTGACGCGGAAAGGCGAGGTGCACGCGGCGAACAGAGCGTAAGAGGCGAGAGCAAGCGGGGCGAGCGCGGCGGCGAGCAGGGTGCAGAAGAGTGCGACGGAGACGGCGGCAAAATTTACTACCCAAACGGCAACAGCGTGGAGTATTTTTACTCGAGCAGGGCGCTAGATGCGGCGCAGTTACGCAAGGTAGAGATATTTTTAAATCGGCTCGATGCGATGCGGGAGATTGGTTAGCGATATATTTATGGCGCTTAACGGCGTAAATATACTATAAATTCAGTGCGGATTGTTAAATTTGGCTAGAACAGCAAAGAAAAAATCGCCCATGCGACATCACTCAAAAAGCGGCACGGCAAAATAAATTGATCGCGTCAAATTTTCGCAGATGCAGCGACTTTTACGAGGAGTTTTTCGAAAAGCAAAATCGCATAAAGTAAATTTGACACAGACAGCGATTGTAAATTTAACGCCAACTATCGGCATGCGAGGGCAAATTCGACGTAAATTTATAAAATTACTAGCAAATTTGACAACCAAAAGCAAGACTCAAGCAAAAATCATAAGCAAAAATAAATTTGCCGCCTTCGTAACAAATCAAAAACTCGGCGGCAAATTTGAAATAAGAGTTTAAATTTTTAACATGCGGCGGACATTATCTGAGCTTGTTGCACTCCTCTATCCGCCTTGCAAAATATATAAAACGCCCGCACGATCGCCTAAAACGGCCAACCGCAAGCGCTTAAAAGAGCCGCTAGGCAAGCTAAATTTTACTTTTTAGCTTGCTGATACACCGGCTCGAGCTTGGCCGCGACCTCGCGCAGATCGGCGATACGGCTTTGGCTAGACGGGTGGGTGCTTAGTATCTCAGGCACGCTGCCGCCGCTTTTTTGCGACATTTTGACCCATACGTTTACCGCCTCTTTAGGATCGTAGCCTGCCCGCGCCATCAGCTCCGTGCCGATGTGGTCGGCCTCGCGCTCGTGCGAGCGAGAAAAGGGCAACGAGATGGTGTACTGAGCGGCCATATTCATAGCGCCGGTAGCTAGATCACCCAGTCCCGCAGCTTGCGAAACGGCGAAAATGCCGACGTTTTTGAGCATATCCGTGCTGGCTTGCTCGCGGCTATGCTCACGCAGCGCGTGCGCGATCTCGTGCCCCATGACGGCGGCTAGCTCGCCGTTTGTGAGCGAGAGATTTTTGATGATGCCGCTATAAACGACGATACGGCCGCCGGGCATACACCACGCGTTTATCGTGTTTTCGTCGATTACGTTTACTTCCCATTTCCACTTGAGCGCATCCTCTCTAAACGCCCCGACCTGCGCGATCAGGCGTTTGGCGACGTCTTGCACCCTTTTTGTCATCACGGGATCGATGTTTAGAGCGCCTTTTTTGCGCGCACCGCTTAGCGTCTCTACGTAGGCTTTGGCCGCGGCCTCGTTCATCTCTTGTTCGCCGACTAGAAACATTTGGCGTCTGTTTTCGCCTAGCGCACCGCCGCTAGTCGAGCTAGTGAAGCAGCCCGTCAGCATCGTCGCGGTAAATACGGCGAGTAAAATAATTTTTCTTATCGTCATCTTTCATCCTTTGCGAGATTTTGGCGATTATACCTCTAAAACGGCTATAAATTCGTAAATAGGCGTTTAAATTTGGCTTAACGGCGGCAAATTTGTAAAGAAATGGCGGGTAAATTTGAGTTTTGGAAATTTGATGGCGTAAATTTGAGCTCCGTTTGGGGGTGGGTTTAAACGGGTTTGCGTTTTGCGTATTCGGGTCAAATTCGGCAAATTTTAGTGGCTCGGTTTGGTCGGCTGAGGCGCGGCTCGCAAGCTCAAATTCGATCGCCGCCCACAAGTCGTCAAATTTAAAAAAGTCGCGAGTTTGTTAAACTTGCCGAATTTGCAGCCGAGCGAGCCGTCAAATTTGTTAAATTTGCGTCCGAGTCAAAGCTAAATTTGAGCGGCCCGCGGCATGGGCGCGAGTCAAATAAGGCAAGTTGCTGCGTAATCAAAAGCTAAATTTAAAAGAGCCTGATTTACGCCGGCTCGCTTTGTAAATTTTCATCCAGCTTAACGCGCTTATACTCGATATTTTTTTCGAATTCCTTAAGTCTTTTGTGGATAGAGCGCAGCTCCGTGATGACCGTCCAGTTGTTCATAAACACCGCGAGCGATCCGCGCACTTGGCTAAAGGCGTTTACGACTTGCATCATCACGCCCAGAGTTATAGTGCCTGCAAGAACGCTAGGGCCCATTGCGATGAGCGGGACGATGACCATGCTTTGACCAAACATATATCTCCAGATGTCAAAGTATCCGTAGTGTAAAAATAGCCTGTAATAATTTCGTTTTAGATCGTGAAATAGCCCTTCAAGCTTCTCGGGCGCGCCGTAGTTTGCCTTGTCGTCCTCGGCGTAAACGAGCTCTTTTCTAAACGCGGCTTCGACCTTTTGGTTGTTGTACTCAAGGCCCGGCAACTTGATGCCTACAAACCATGAAATCGCGAGTCCTCCGATGCTAACCGTTAGCGCGATCCACACGAGCGAGCCTTCGCTTTTGCCGAGCACCGGGATATCGACCTGCCCGCTAAGCGCCCAAAGTATCGGTATAAAGGCGATGAGCGTCATCACGGCGTCGGCTACTTGCGAGCCTAAATTTTCCACTACTTTAGCAAAGCGGTAGATGTCCTCTTGGATACGTTGTGAGCTGCCTTCGATATCGGTTTTGACGTTTCGCCAGTATTTTATGTAGTCAAACGTCATCGCCTCGCGCCACTTGAACGTCCAAAGGCGCGTGAAATAGTTCGTCATCGTCGCAAGCAGAACATACGGGAAGGCGATCTTGGCAAATCTAAGCACGCAAGTCCAAAAATCGTCTATCGTGTGATCTTTGACGTTTTGCAAGATATCGTAAAAGTCCTTGTACCAGTTGTTTAGGAGCACTATCATCTGCACTTGCGCGTAGGTCGAGATTAGCAGCGCCGCGAGCCCGAAATACGCCCATGCGGCCCATTTTTTATTCACGAAAAACGACGAAAACATCTATTTGCCTTTAAATTTGAGATTTAGTCGCAAAGTATAGCAAAACCACGCTAAATTTACGCGCGTTAGATTACTGTTATGCGTATTACGTTAAAATCCGGCGAATTTTTTACAAAGGATGAAAATGAAAAAGGCTATTTTGGGATTTGCGCTATTTGCGGCGCTTGCGTCGGCGGCTCTGGGCGGCGAGACGATCGAAGTTTATAAAAGCCTGGACTGCGGTTGTTGCGGAAAGTGGGGCGAGATAATGAAAAAAAGCGGCTTTGAGATCGTAGAGCACAAAACAAACGCGATAATTGAAACGAAAAACAAATACGGCGTTCCGCCGGAGCTATCTAGTTGTCACACCGGTATAGTCGGAGGTTACGCTATCGAGGGGCACGTGCCGGCTGAAGAGATAAAGGCGCTTTTAGCTGCCAAACCGTCTGACGTCGTGGGCATATCGGTACCCGGCATGCCGCTGGGAAGCCCAGGCATGGAGCAGGGCGGTATCGTCGAGGATTACGATGTGATTGCGTTTAAAAAGGACGGTACGAGCGAAGTTTTTGCAAGCTATAAAAAAGGCAAGAAGGTAAAATAATTTAGCGAGATCGGCGTAAAATTTACCAACGCCGCGGCCATCGTTTTACCGGGTTTCGCGGCGAGTTTTACCGCGAGACTATTTTTTAAATTTGAGTACTGCATCTCGTCAAATTTAGCACAAAATCAAGCTAAATTTAACCGCCGCCGCTGTATCATTAAGATAAATTTACAAAGGAGCGGGCGTGGCGAGACTAATTTTTATCCTGTTTATTTTGGGCTTTCTCACGTGGCTTTATATGGGCGGGACGACCAAAACGGTGGCTGATTACAAAGGTATGAGTTAAGAGGAGCTTGAGGCTTTGTGCCTTGAGAAAAAGGACAAAAAGGCCTGCCAAAAAATAGCGATCGACTTCGTAAACGGCGCGAAGGCAAACGGCGGCAAACTGCAGTTTTAGCATTTAACGCGTTAAATTTGCCGCTAAATTTGACGGCGTAAGCTCGGTTTAAATTTTATAAATTTAACCGTCGGCATTTTTGCGGTGCGGGTCTAGGCGCGTCAAATTTGAACTCAAATTTAAATAATTTTCGCAAATTTAGACCAAAGGCCGCATAAAATAAGCAATATTTGTATTACAAGTTTAGCGCGGAGGTCAAATTTGCGCTCAAATTTAAGCCGCAAGCAAGGCGCGCACGCGACCAAAAGCGCTAAAACGCGGCAAAATAGCCCCCGCGGCGCTCGCTCGCGCTAGAGGCGGCAAAAATGCGCTTTCAGTTTAAAATTCCCGATTTTCTGCTATAATCGCCGCATTTCATTTTAATTTTTTAAGGATTTTAATTGCACCCCAGTAGCGCCGACTCACTTTTTATGATCGCTCTCGCGTTTTTCTTCGTATTTCTAAACGCTTTTTTCGTCTTATCAGAATTTTCCATAGTCAAAGTCCGCAAGACTCGCCTAGAGGAGCTTGCTAAGGACAAAGTGCCAAACGCGAAAACCGCGCTTGATATGTCAAACAACCTCGACACCTACCTCTCCGCCACACAGCTAGGCATCACGCTAAGCTCATTGGCTCTTGGCTGGATCGGCGAACCAGCGGTCGCTAGACTGATAGAAGAACCGCTAAAAACATACTTTAATCTAAACGATATATTAGTCCATACCGTCGCGTTTGCGATCGCGTTTACGCTGATCACGCTCATGCACGTGGTGCTAGGCGAGCTAGTGCCAAAGTCCGTCGCCATCGCAAAATCTGAAAAAGCGGTCCTTGCCATCGCGCGTCCACTACATGTATTTTGGGTAGTTTTCTCACCGCTTATCAAGACTTTTGATTTCTTAGCCGGCGTTTCGCTTAAAATTTTAGGCATCAAACCAGCCAAAGAGAGCGAGCTAGCCCACTCCGAAGAAGAGATAAAAATCATCGTTGGCGAGAGCCTAAAGGGCGGCGTTTTAGATAGCTTTGAGACCGAGATCATCAAAAAAGCGGTCGATTTCTCCGACACGGTGGCTAAAGAAATAATGACTCCGCGCCGCGATATGGTCTGCATAAACAAGCAAAAAAGCTATGAAGAAAACATCAAAGTGATCTTTGACTCCAAATACACGCGCTACCCCTACATCGACGGCAGCAAGGATGCGATACTAGGCATGATCCATATCAGAGATATCTTGCAAATCGACCTGGGTAACAAAAAGCGCGAATTTGACAGCATCGTGCGAAAATTCGTCATCGTGCCCGAAAACCTCTCGATATCTAAAATCTTAGTCATGATGAACAAGCAGCAAATCTCCGCCGCTCTAGTCGTGGACGAATACGGCGGCACGGCGGGCCTGCTCACGATGGAAGATATAATGGAAGAGATCCTGGGCGACTTTAACGACGAGCACGACGACGCCGACCCGCACTACAAAAAGATCAACGAAAATATCTACGAGTTTCAGGGGCGCTTTGATTTAGAGAGCGTCGAAGAGCTGATGGGGATAAGCTTTGCCGACGAGACTGAGGAGCTAACGATCGGCGGGTATGTCTTTAATCTCATCGGACGCTTGCCGGTTGTAGGCGACAAGATCGAGGACGAAAACTGCTACTACGAAGTGCGCAAGATGGACGGCGCTAGCATCTCAAGCGTCAAAGTGCGCAGAAAATTTGAGCAAAAAGAGGATGAGGACTAGGCAAATTTGCGCCTTGCTTTTGCGGGCCGGGCGTAAATTTGGTCGCAAATTTGAGGACGGATTCGGCTTTTGAAAATTTTAGGCGCGCAAACGGCTTCTCAAATTAAAACCGATCTAAATTTGAAAGACGCCGCCTCGCCAGTAAAAATCAGCTCAAATTTAAGCCGTTTCGTTAAATTTGAGCTTGCCACATCGCTTTAAATTTGCCGCCGTTTGGCCAAGACTTGCAGGATTGCCGTTAAATTTACCTTGCTAAATTTCAGCCCATTTTTCTCTCAGACTCTCTCAAAATCCACAAATTTAATCTAACTTTTTAGCTTATTTTGATAAACTTCGCGAAATTTAATAAGAGATAAAAATTAAATTCTATATTTTGAAATTTATAAAACAAATTTAACACAGGAGGACAGATGAGAGTAGTTCAAGCGGAATTAATCTCCAGAACCGTCAGCGAGCTTTGCAAAGAGGCCTGTTACGTCGTAACGCCCGATATGAGAGCGGCTTTTGAAAAAGCTAGAGAAAACGAGAGCTCGCCTATAGGCAAAGATATCCTAGGCAAGGTACTCCAAAACGCCGATCTAGCCCAAAAGGGCATCGCGCCGATCTGCCAAGACACTGGCATGGCGGTCGTATTCGTCGATATCGGTCAAGACGTGCACATCGAGGGCGGATTTTTAGAAGACGCGATAAACGAGGGCGTAAAAGACGGCTACGTGGGCGGCTACCTGCGCAAATCAGTCGTAAACGACCCGATCTTTGAGCGCAAAAACACGACAAACAACACCCCTGCCGTCATAAACGTAAGGATAGTAAGAGGCGATAAAATCCACATAAAAGTGGCCCCAAAAGGCTTTGGTAGCGAGAACAAATCAGCCCTAAAGATGCTAGTGCCCGCAGACGGCCTAGAGGGCGTGAAAAAGGTATTTTTAGACACAGTTAAGCTAGCTGGTCCAAACGCCTGCCCTCCGATGGTGATCGGCGTAGGCATAGGCGGCACGATGGATAAGGCCGCGCTAATGGCAAAATACGCCGCCGCTCGCGACGCAGACAGCAAAAACCCCGACCCGCGGTATGCCAAACTAGAGGAGGAGCTACTAGAGCTCGCCTGCAAAACGGGCGTCGGACCGCAAGGACTAGGCGGCGACACGACCGCGGTAAAAGTAAACATCGAGTGGTACCCGACCCACATCGCGGGCCTGCCGGTCGCCATCAACATCAACTGTCACGCCGCTCGCCACGCCGAAGCTGAAATTTAAGGAGAAAAGATGTCAGAAGTAAAAAAGATAACCGCGCCGTTTGATAAAGATGTCGTAAAAAGCCTAAAAGCGGGCGACAACGTACTAATAAGCGGCACCATCATCGCAGCTCGCGACGCCGCGCACAAGGCGCTAACCGAGACTTTGGCTCGCGGCGAGGCATTGCCCGTAAATTTAGCCGGCGAGACGATCTACTACCTAGGGCCAAGCCCCGCAAAACCGGGCGACGTCATAGGCGCTGCGGGACCTACTACTAGCGGCCGCATGGACAAATACACTCCTACGATGATAAACGAAGTGGGCATCAACGGCATGATAGGCAAGGGCTACCGCTCTGAGGCCGTCGTCGAAGCGATGAAAAAATCAGGCTGCGTCTATATGGTCGCTATCGGGGGTGCGGGCGCGCTGATTAGCCAGAGTATCAAAAAGTACGAAGTGCTAGCCTATCCCGAGCTTGGCCCTGAGGCGGTCGCAAGGCTCACGGTCGAGGATTTCCCGGCTATCGTAGCGATAGATAGCGAGGGTAATAACTTCTACGAAGTCGGACAAGCTCCGTATAAAAAAATATAAAAAATTTAATCGGTTGCGTCATTGTGCGTAACCGATTTTTAGGCCTTGAGTCTAACATACATATTTTTGTTGTTTGACGGATCTTTGCCATTTTCTCTCATATTGTATTCAAAAATATCTGGATTTTTTTCTATAAAATCGTTAAAAGATCTGTATCTTATTGCAGGATGAATTGTTTGATAATCTAAGCCCTCATCTTTTATTTTTTTACCAAGAGTAGATGCAGGTAGCCAGCCATCCTCTGATTTTTCAAATATTTTGTACAAGTGTTCTGAGAAATCTATTGGTAATGATGGATTGACTCGTTCTGTTGATCTATTATCTTTGCTGTCTTCAAGAGGAATAAATTTATTGCAAGCTTTCCTTAGGGCTTCTGGAGTTTGGCTATTGCCGGCTATATAGACCTTTTTGTTGTACTCCCTTAACACCATTGCCAGCGGAGTAAAATCGCTATCGCTAGATACTATGCAAAAACCGTCATATAAATTAGAAGCAAGCATTAGCATTGCCTGTATGGTAAGAGTTATATCTGTCGTATTTTTACCCTTGCGATATTGTGGTGTTTGTATCATATTTATGGCATTTTCTGTGCAAAATTTCTTCCAACCTTGTTTTGAATTTTATATCGTGAAATCTCCGTATGCTCTCTTTAGGGTTATTTCTCCATATTTTTCTAGCTCGTTTAATGTTTTACTTATGCTGTCGTAAGGCACATTATCCGAGTCGATCAATACGACCAAACGCGATATCGATGTATCCATGGCTTTTGTCATTAATGGGATAATACTGGAAATGGCATCTTGAGCCTCGTTTATGTTTAACTCATCCATTTACAACTCCTTGTTTAAAATTTAAAAAATTATACGCAAGAAAAGTTTTAATATGAATAAAACGTACGAATACTTTATATGCGATTGCAGATTTTGGATCGAGTGTATATTTTATAAAATTTAAGTGACATGCAGTTAAATTTGATGCTAAATTTGAGTGAAATTTTATAAAAATTCAGAACTCAAATTTAGCTGTGAAAGTTGGCGACTAAAGCCAGGTCGAGCCTCACTCCGTAGTACTATTTATGTAGCTGTTTTCGGAGATCTGCGTCCAGACTCTAGCCTTTTTCATAAAGGCCTTTTGCGAGTCCAAAATTTCCTTAAACGTCGCATCTTTGGCTGAGAGTTCGTCTAGAATCTCGTCCGTAGCTTTGCGCAGAGCGGCGATGACCTCGGGCGGGAACGAGGCGATTTTTACGTCCGGATGCTCGCTTTTGATTTTATCAAGAACCAGCGAGTTTTGATAGACCGCCGACTCATAAACATCGGCCGCTACAGCCTTGGTTGCGGTTTCTACTATAGCTTGGAGGTCGGCGGGTAGCTTGTCCCAGAGCTTTTTGTTGATGTAAAATTCATTTTCGCTAGCGGGCTCCTGCCAGCCCGTGTAGTAAAATTTAGCCACCTTTTGAAAGCCGAAATTTATATCGATCGCAGGGCACACCCACTCGACGGCGTCGATCGTGTTCATCTCCATCGCCATGTATAGCTCGCCGATCGGGATCGTGTTTATATTGACTCCCAGTTTTGCCATTATCTCGCCGCCAAGCCCGGTCATGCGCAGTTTTAGCCCCTTTAGATCGTCCGTGCTCTTGATCTCTTTTTTAAACCAGCCGCCCATTTGCATGCCAAAATTTCCGCCGTGAAAGGTCACGATGCCGTACTCGTTAAAGACCTTTTGCGCGAGCTCCTTGCCGCCGCCGTACGCGTACCATGCGTCCTGCTCGGCCTTGTTCATGCCAAAGGGCACCGTCGTAAAGAGCATGAGCTTGGCGTCCTTACCCTTATAAAAGTAGCTAGCGGTGAAAGCCGCGTCGTACTGGGTACTTTTGACCATATCAAGCAGCGCGAATGCCGCCTTGTGCTTGGACGGGTAGTCGACGCGCACCTCGATACGGCCGTCGCTCATCTTTTCCACGAGCTCTTTAAATTTTTTCGGAGCGTCGCCTAGTACGGGCACATTGCTCTCGTACGTGGAGGCGAGTTTGATTTTGTATTTTTCCGCAGCCTGCGCGCTAAGCATCATCGCCGCGCATAGAGCCAGAGCTGAA
>NZ_CALINL010000106.1 GCF_938045225.1 uncultured Campylobacter sp. | reverse complement strand
TGCGAGGGATTTGTTGTGCGTCATGATTAGCGTTGGCATATTTAGCTCGCGTATGACGTTTGCCATCGTAAAGGTCTTGCCCGAGCCCGTGACGCCTAAAAGCGTTTGATATTTGTTGCCAGATCTTACGGAGGCTACGATGTTAGCGACTGCGCGGGCCTGATCCTCGCTCGGGCTAAATTTGGACGAAATTTCAAAATTTTTCATTTTTTACCTTAAAAATCAGCTTTTTTTGTTACAATTACGTAAAATTATACCAAAACTAAGGAAAAAGATGTTTGATAACGATAAAGTACTAAACACCCTAACCGACAAGGTAAACGACCTGCTAGCTAGATATAACGAAATCTGCGAAGAAAACGAGTCTCTACGCAACGAACTAATCAGCGTCAAAGCCCAAAACGAAGCAAAAACAAACCAAATCGCACGCCTAGAAGAAGATCTGAGAACCAAAAATACCGAGAGCGACGACGTTATCCGCAAGATCGAAGCGGTACTGGGAAAATAAGCAAACGATGAAAAAAATAACGGTAAAAATAGCTTCCACATTCTACAACATCAGTCTCGAGGACGACTTTGCCCAAAATTTTGAAAAAGAGTGGGAGACCTTTACCGGAGGCAAAAAGTATCTCGACGTCAAAGAGCTACTAAGCGCCTTTGTCCAAAAATGCTATGAAAACTATCAGCAGGAGCGCGATCTGCGCTCTTTGGCTCAAAAAGTAAGTAAAGAAATAAGTTAAAATTTATTATATATTACTTTTTTACACGCGTTTATACAAAAATCTTTCTTTTTAATGTGTTTTTAAGCTAATTAACTATATAATCCCGCCGACTGCATAAGTGTATGCAGAATAAACACAAGGAGTCTCGTATGAGAAAAGGTTTTACAATGATTGAGTTGATCTTCGTGATCGTTATTTTAGGTATTCTAGCTGCTGTCGCTATCCCAAGACTAACTGCAACTCGCGATGATGCAGAGATAGCAAAAGCTGCGACAAATCTTACAACATTGATTAGTGATTTAGGTGCTTTCTATACTTCACAAGGGGAATTTAGTCCAAAATTAAGTGGTATGACAAATGTTCAGCTTGCTGCAGGCGGAGTCGGCACTGCTGATGATATCGTAGCTGCCGGTAAAAGATGCATAAGAGTTACTTTGGTGCCAAATGTTGATGCTACTACAGGCAAACCAGCTCATTTAAGAATACAACAAGGTGCTGATAATTCTGCTCCAGTATGCCAAAAAGTGATAGCTAGCAAAAGCGTCGATGCTTTACTTAAGAGCAAATTCTCATTTTCGCACAAACAAACAGGTGCTGTTATAGATAGCGGTGCAGGCGAAGTCGCAATCAGCGGTATAAACGTTAAATTCTAATTTGCTTAGAGTTTTTGTTTAGAAATGCTCAGTGAAACCCAAGTTTTGCCTCAGGTATAGACTTGGGTTTTTGTATTTATACGGTTATTGTTTTATTTGTAGGCAATACAGAATAGTTAATTGTTGATATGTAAGTATAGATATATCAAACAATATAAAAAGATTATGACAAACGTGCTAGATGCATATACAATGGTGCTAATGTTGCATTAAGCGGCATTTGTTATTCATTTGATTGCGACTTTAGAATAGAATTTGTTTTTATAAGCAATACGCATGAGTATGCTGTGACGAGAATAAACCCAAGCGTCACTGTAGATGAGCATTATGTTGTTTTCGCGTATTGTAAAAGGAGTGGTGGCGTGAGACGTGGTTTTACAATGATGGAACTTATTTTCGTGATAGTTATTGTAGGTATATTGGCCGGTATCGCGGTACCAAAATTATTTGTTACTAGAGATGATGCTGTCTTAACAAGAGCTAGATCGGATATAGCTTCTATAAAAAGTGCAGTTATGAATGCGTACAATACTAATATGCTAACGGGTAGTTTTACGTACCCCGCACTTGAAAAGACAGGTAGCACAACAGGGCTTCTCTTTGAAAACGTTCTTCAAAGCGGCATAAAAGTCGATACAAAGAGCGGATGGTCAAAGTCTGGAGATAAGTATAAATTTACTCTCGGAGGCAAGTCTACCGAATTTACGTATAACATAACTAACGGTGCTTTTACTTGTCCTAAAACCGATAGCCTTTGTGCGGCCTTAACGGAGTAATGTTTTATTGTAAAGTAACTAAAATTAGCTTAGTTTTAAAGTTGCTTGTTTGTTGTTCTTTGTTTAAAATTACGCAATTTACCCAAAATTTAATTAACATCAAATACCAAAATAATGTCGGCTGTAATCACCCAATTATAGCCGATTTTTTTTCTGCAAATTTATTTAACGAAATATTCAAAGATTTTATCGTTAAAGAACATGCGAGTATGTATAAAACAAAAATACAAATTTTAAGTATTAAAAATATTCTAGTCAATGCTTTTTCTGCAAATATAATGAGTGTAAATTGGATTTTTTTAGTGCATAATGTCTGTAGTGGGTTTTTTGATAGTACTTTGCAGATAATTATAATTAATAAGCATAGTTTGTTTTGCTGTGAGACGAAAGATAAGTTGTGTTCGATACTAATGAAATAAAATACTATGAAATTTTACTAAGCGGACTAAGGTTGGAGCCGCTAACGTACCATTCGACCGAAATTTTATATCCTTTTCGCGCCGTTATAGTGAAAATTAGAGGCAAAAAGGCTTTAGGATATGTTTTGAGGCAAGTCGGTGAGCCGATCTTTAAAACGACTGAGATTTCTGAAGTTTGTACGCAAAAGTTAACTGAAATTCAAATTGCTCTTTTAAATTTTATTTCTCGCTATTACGTTGTAAACTGCTCTTTAGCAGTAGATATTTTTACTCCGTCGGATGAAAACGTAGGTGTCATAAAGCACGAGCAAAACGATTTTAAAACTCCAAATCTAAATGTAAATCAACAAGAGGCGCTAAATTTTGCAAAGAGCCATAAAACGAGTTTGATTTTCGGCGATACGGGAAGCGGTAAAAGCGAGATTTATTTTTCGCTCATTCGCGAATATTTGCTTGCCGGCCGACAGGTTTTGCTTTTGATGCCTGAAATCTCTCTAACGCCTCAAATGACGAAACGACTAAAAAGCTACTTCGGCGAGAAATTTGGCGTTTGGCACTCAAAAATAACGCCGAAAAAGCGCGGCGAGATCCTGCAAAAATTTCAGAGCCGCGAAATAA
>NZ_CALINL010000105.1 GCF_938045225.1 uncultured Campylobacter sp. | reverse complement strand
GAGGGATGAGCTAGATACAAAGGAAAAGGTCGTTGATTTTACTCTAGATTCGTATTCGTGGTGGCTAAAAAGCAAATCCATAGACGGTAAACCGACTATCTCGGGTAAAATGCTGGGGCTCGGAACAAAGGAGGAGGAAGAGGAGCTGAGAGCTTTTAAAGACTCTTTGCCTGAAGACGCTACGATGAGCGACGTCGGAGCCAATTTACTGTTAAGAACCGACATCAGTATAGAAGAATTTAAAAAACTCTATGCGGAAGATATCGAGAAAACTACGAAAGCCCACAAAGAAGCCGTGGCAAAAATCAATCAAGAGATGAGAGAATACAACGAAAATTTATCTAAGCAAAATAGGGAAAAGAAATTTAAGCCTATTCAAGCGACGAGCAAAAGCAAGACTTACGTAGATAAAGACATCAGGCGAGAATTCTTTGAAAATTTCTTAAAAGCCGAACAGGAAAAAGGGGTGGATATAACGGAGATTTTAAATCAATTAGCAAAACTAGGCAAATTTGACATAAAAGCATAAAGGATTAATATGATAAGCGGCGTAAACGGATTTAACGCAAACGTAAATTATGATTTTAGTAGCGCTCACGGGCAAAATTTAAAGACGCGTGAGGAAAAAGAGGCTATAAATTTAACCTCAAATCAGGCTTCGAATGTGGCGGTTGCGCAGCCAAATTTGGCAAATCAAGCGAATCCAAAAAATAGCGAAAACGTATCAAGCCTAAAAGGTGCCTACGTAGACTTTAACATCAAAGAGATGGAAGCGGCCATCAGGGAGATAAAAAAGCTCCCGCCCGGCGCACCAGCTAATATACGAGGCGTTTTTTCTCTGAGCGGATATACGCTGGATGAAAAGATAAGCGTATGGGGTAAGATAAGTGGATTAGACGGCTCTTTTAGTAGGAGCGAAGCGGAAAATCTGAAGAAATTTATAAATAGTAGCGGGGCGTTTGGTTTCGATAAACTTAATCGGGATTTGGCGGGATACGATACGACCAATGCTGATGAATTTGCGAAAAAATACATAAACCGCGAATACCCATTTTTGGGCATAGAATATAATGCAGAGAATAGGGGGATGGAAATCCTCGACTCCGATATGAGCGTGGACGAGTTTAAGGATAGGTGGGCTGAATATACCGTGCTGAAGCGTTTGGGCGAGAGCGGCGCGGAAAGAATATCCGTAGACGGCGAAAATATCGCGATAGTCATTAATAAAAACAAGGCTCCCGTGGAGTTTAGGGAGCTTGAGAGTATCGAGTATAAGGACGAGCAGAGTAAAAAGGCGTTTATAAAATTCGTGCGAGATGCGATAGAAAAGGGTCTGGATATACAAAATCTGCTTGAGGGCAGGGCTGAATTTAAGGAAAACAGAAGCGAGGCGACGGCGTTTAAACCCATCCAAGCCACAAGTAAAAGCAAAACATACGTAGATAAAGACATCAGACGAGAATTCTTTGAAAATTTCCTGAAAGCCGAGCGAGAAAACGGGACGGATATAACTGAAATTTTAAATCAACTAGCAAAACTAGGCAAATTTGACGTAAAAGTATAAAGGATTAATATGATAAGCGGCATAAACGGATTTAACGCAAACGTAAACTATGATTTTAGTAGCGCTCACGAGCGAAATTTAAAAGCACGCGAGGAAAAAGAGGCTATAAATTTAACCTCAAATTCGGCGCCGTCTCGATCAAATTTGACCGAACCGATCGATTATTATGCTCTCGATCCCGACGAACTGGACGAAAACGAGCTTGCCGTTTGGGCGCAAAACGTAGAGTTTTCAAAACTAAACGACAAACAGCAAAATAGGCTTCTTGCTATAAAAATGGGCTTTAAAAAACCGATATATAAACCTTATGATCCCGTGGTTGCACGTAAGGCGTATTCGCTAAGCGGCTATACGGAAGATGATAAAATCAGCGTTTGGGGCAAGATAAACGGGCTTGATCCAAGTATGAGCAAGGACGAGGTCGCAGACCTAAAGAAATTTATAGATAGTACGAAAGTCTTGCAAAGTAGTTCAAACATGGAAAACGATGTTTTTAGCGTAGATGGGTTTATGGGTGCGTTTAGTGTGGATCTAGGAAGCTTTGGAGTTGGTCATACGAAGGGTATTGGGCTTAAAATGGCGGTCGATATGGCAAAGCTACTAGACTCCGATATGGATTTGGAAAAATTTAAAGATAAATGGCTTGAGGTTGCCGCCGAAAAGATACTAGGAGAGAATGCAAAGGTCAAAATATCGCTCAAAGACGGTAAGCTAAATTTTGACCAGGTATCAGGGAAACGGTCTGCGGTCTTTTGGGGACAAGAGATGGTAAGGCAAGTAAGCTACGCAGACGAAGCAACTAAAAAAGAGTTTTTAAATTTCTTAAAAGATGCGTTTA
>NZ_CALINL010000104.1 GCF_938045225.1 uncultured Campylobacter sp. | reverse complement strand
AGCATAGAAAACATAGACACCAGCCTTTGCCACTAAAATGCTTTTAAACACTTATGCGCCGCCATTTAAACTAGTTGGCGGCTACTTTATCGCTGGCATTTTTTTCTTAGCGCTAAGCGTCCCGGCCTTTTTTTACGCTGATTTTGAGGCGATTAGCTCGCTAAATACGGCTGGCTTTTTGCATATATTTTTCGTGGGATTTGTGATGAGCATCATCATCGGCGCGCTTTATCAGCTCACTTCGGTGATTTTAGAAAAGCCGTTTTCGACGATCAAGGGCGCGATGCTAAATTTAGCCGTCTACTGCGTAGGGATTGCTGCGATGGGCTACGGGATGATCAGCGGCAAAACGGGCTTCATACACGGCGGCGGTATGACGCTTTTTCTCGCGCTGCTGTTTTTTGGCACGACCTATATCGTTAGCTTTATGGACAATGAAAAAAAGAGTTTCGCGGCGTTTATGCTTTTTGTTTCGGCGATATTTTTGCTCGCCGGCATCTCGCTTGGATTTTGCCTTTTGATGATACTTTCTGGCACTTTACCGATGGATTTTATGTTCGCGCTTAAATTTCACGTCTATTTCGTACTTGGCTTTGTCTTTTTCATCATCGTAGGCGTAGCGACCGTGCTGCTACCGATGTTTGCCTTGGCGCACGATCTAAAATTTACGCTTAGCAAATTTGCCTTTGGATTTTATATTTTTGCCGGCATTTTGCTCTTTCTTAGCGAAATTTACGCGTACTTTGCGTTTGGAGCGGCGATTATTTGCTTTGTCGCCGAGGCGCTATATATCCTAAAAAAGCGCGTTCGCAAAGCGTATGATTACTGGAATGTAAATATCGCTCTTTCGCTCGCGGCCTTCGTGTTGTTTTGCGCATTTATCGCGGCGGATAGATATGATATGGCGGTGTTTATGCTGATTTACGGCTTTTTGTTTGCCTTTATCGCGGCTCATCTTTACAAGATCGCGCCGTTTCTTATCTGGTACCACTATGTAGCGCCGTTCGTGGGTAAGACAAAGGTGCCCTTGCTAGATCAGATGATTCTTAAAAAGCCCGCATATATCGGTATCGGCTTTAATGCCATTGGACTCGCGCTCTACGAATTTGGTGTCTGGCTGGAGATAAAATCGCTCGCGTACTGTGGCGTGGTTAGCCTGCTCGTTAGCATCGTTTTGGTCGCGATAAATATGATAAATGTTTTTAAATTTACGCAATTTGGAATAAAGGAAAAAAAATGAAAGAAAAAATCTATGCCGCACTCTCAAATATCGTCGATCCCGAGGGAGGTTTTGATATCGTGTCCTTGGGGCTGATTTACGACGCGGTTTGTGACGAGAACGGCAAGGTGAAGGTCACAATGACGCTATCTACGCGCTCATGCCCACTGCACGAGATGATACTTGGCTGGGTCGAGACGGCTGTGCTGAATGTCGACGGCGTAAAAGAGTGCGAGATAGATCTCGTATGGGAGCCTGCGTGGAGTATCGAGATGGCGAGCGACGAGGTGAGGGCGGAGCTGGGGGCAAATAGGTTTTGAGCGTTGCCATTCTAAATTTTTAGATAGCATAACCAGAAAACGTCTATATATCATTATTTTACGGATAAGAACTAGATAATGGATTGGTTGTGTAGATTCCATATTTACTCGCTACTGAAAACATAATGGTATTTAATATAGTGAAGGTTTTATTTTTCTGCTTGAAAAATAAAGAAGCATTGGTTGGTATAACTGATGATCTATGTTTATAATATAGTTTTCCGTTACTTATTTTGTTGTTTCGATATTAATATAGTAAATGGATTTATTTTTGGCTCAAGATAAGTTAAAGCTTTCAAAGGAGTGCCCTTAAAGAGAGTGCGTTTTATTAGTAACAAACGAAGTACGGTTAAGCAGAAGAACTATGATTCTATCAATGAAAAATAAGTATATAATACGTTCCGGAATTTCATAAAAGAAATTTGGAAAAATTTTCGAGTATTTTACAGGAATCTCTAGAATTTCCAATAATAAAATTCTAAAAAGCACTAGAGCTTTAATATCTAAAGAGTGCGAGGTCTTGAAAAGCTATAAGCGTATCGAAGTGTAGAAGACGGGGATATTATAGATACAGATTGTCTAAATTTAAAAGTATCTTCTCAAGCGTAGCTACTGCAGGAAAGCCAAGATAAA
>NZ_CALINL010000103.1 GCF_938045225.1 uncultured Campylobacter sp. | reverse complement strand
TTTAAATTTTCCGAGAAAATATGCAAATTACAGAATAGCCATATAAATCTATGGAACTATAGTTGGGTAAAAGGTAGGAATATGTTAAATATACTGAGCAATACGCCTATTTTTCTCCAATCAAAATTTGATAAATTAGATAGCGTTATTCCAAATAATGAAATTGATCTTTTTGCTTATTTATAATTTATGAAATTTCGAAATCTGGCTTATATTTTTGGATAGATCAAAACCGTTAAGCATCTAAAACCTATCTAACCAAAGGTGGTTTTTTGCGTAACCGCAAAACACTCTGTGTAGTAATGCGTTGAGGGACAATTATTTGTATAATGTCAGCAAGTGTCAGCAGTGGAGCGTGGCACAATAAGGCGATGAACTCCAACATATTGAAATAGAGGTTTTTTATTGTAGCAACTCGCCAATGTTGCTATTTCAGCTTATCTGAGTTTACATTTACAACCGTAGACAAAATTGTAAATCATACGGATTTTTAAATCAAATATCGAGTGCGTAAGCTCGATAAGCTTATCGACGGTCTGTGATTTTGCACGGATAGGGGGGGCGAAATTATTTGAGCCCCCATCTTTTTACGTAAGTAGACTAAATTTGGATTTTACTGAGATTAGGCGTATCTAAAAAGTTAGTTGACGCGTGTATCGGTTAGTTTTATAATCTAGTCAAATTTTGCGGCGAGCAGGTTGCGCCGATATTATCGATATAGCCTAAATTTAGTCCAATGGGGTCTGAATAAGCGTGCGAGACGTTAAGCGGTAAATTCTTGTAGCTCGTAGGTTAAAGTCGTAGTCTATATGCCGCATAAAATGCGTTTAAATTTTGCTCTTTTTTGAGTAATTTTTTGCTTCTTTTTTCGGCGCCTACTTTAAACAAACCGTACGCTATTTACGAATTAAATATTATTTAAATTTAACTGCTTTTTTATTTTAAAAATGTAAAATCTCGTTTAAAAACTTAAGGTTAAAAATGACTGCGCTCCTTGTCGCCGAATACATCGGCATCGCCTCCGCAGCCACGAGCGGATTTATCTTCGCGGTTAAGCGCGACTGCGACTGGCTGGGTATTTTTATCGCCGCGCTTCTGACTGCGCTTGGAGGCGGATTTATGCGCGACGCTATCGTCTCGCGCCCGCCGTACTCGTTCACGCACTATGCTCCGTGCATTATCGTGATGGTGATGCTCTTTCTCTCGGCATTTTTGCGCCTGCACAAGCGAAGCGATATCGAGAAAAAATTCCTTTTCGTCACCACCGACGCCGTGGATCTGGTGAGCTTTTCTATCGTCGGAGCGATCGTGGCGCTACAGTTTGGCTACAACGTCTTTGGCGTCGTGCTACTCGCGCTTTGTAACGGCGTGGGCGGAGGCATGATACGCGACGTGCTGTTTAACGAAGTTCCATGGTGCCTAAAAACCGGGCTTTATGCGACGGTTAGCATCGTCGTGGGACTGCTTTATTTTGCTATGGATTATGCCGGGCTTACTAGCGTTTTTTGGGTGATGGGGCTTTTGGCGTTTGGTATCGCGTTTAGGCTTGCGGCATATTACCTTGGCT
>NZ_CALINL010000102.1 GCF_938045225.1 uncultured Campylobacter sp. | reverse complement strand
GACGCGTCTAAGGTCTATATCGGCGAACGCGAAATATCCGTAAATACATACTTTGAAACAAGCTACGACGAGAAAGACAAGCTGGTCGTCAAAAAGCACGAGATGGACGCGGACGGTAAAATTTATCTTATTTTTATGAAGGATTATAGGCGGTTTTTGGTGCTTGACGAAGCGGTGCTAAACTCGGCCTACATACAGCTTTTCGTACTCGAAAACTACGACAAAGAGCTCTTTGAGCCGGTCGTTTTAAACGGCGCGGTTAAAATTTATAGGTTGCTAAGATGAGGGCGGTAAATTTGATCAAGGCACAGACATCCGCTAAATTTGCGATAGAGGTTTTTTAAATGGCTAAATTTGGATTTTTGAGTCACGCCAATATGAGCCGATTAAGCGACGATACAAATTATCGTCGCGACTCTGCGAGCCACCTTGAGCGAATATCGGCGAAAAAGTCAGAAAAGGCGGCATAGTATGGCAAAATTTGGATTTTTATCTCACGCCGATATGAGCATTTATTTCTTTCGCGCGCCGATCATGCGCGAGCTAAAGCGGCTCGGTCACGAGGTTTTTGCTATCGCTCCGCAGGGCGAGTATACGGATAGGCTAAAAAGCGAATTTAACTGCGTGACATACGAGCTTGACCGCGCGAGTCTAAACCCCCTAATCGTGCTTGAAAACTCAAAAAAGCTAGCCGATATTTTGCGCGAGTTAAATTTAGACCTGCTACAAACCTCGGCGCACAAGTCAAATGTGTTTGGCACTTTTGCGGCTAAAAAAGCAGGCATAAAGCGCGTAATAAATTTGGTCGAGGGGCTTGGTAGCTTTTATATCGATAACGACTTAAAAACCCGTCTGGTGCGTGCCGCGATCGAGACGCTTTATAAGCGGGCTCTAAAAATGAGCGACGGCTGCGTGTTCGTAAACGAGGCCGATCCTGCGTATTTTCTAGCTCGAGGGCTGATTGCCGAAGAGAAAATTTTTAAGATAAAAAGCGTGGGCGTAGATACGCTCAAATTTGACGAAAGCAGCGTACCGGCCGCAAATTTGGGCGAGGATCTGCGCGGCAAAAAAATCGTGCTGATGATAGCGCGCGCGATGTGGCACAAGGGCGTGCGCGAGTTTTACGAGGCGGCCGAGCTTTTGCGCGGGCGCGAGGACTGCGCGTTCGTCTTTGCGGGCGAAGGGTTTGAAGGAAACAAAAGTACTGCCGACGCGAAGTTTCTAACTGGCGGCGCCGTGCGGTATCTGGGCGCTAGAGACGACGTGCCGGAGCTTTTAAAGGCTAGCTATCTGCTTGCGCTTCCAAGCTACAAAGAGGGCTTTCCGCGCACGGTTTTAGAGGCGATGAGTATGGGTAGGCCGGTCGTTGCTAGCGACGTGGCGGGATGTAACGAGGCCGTAACGAACGGCTTTAACGGCCTGCTTTGCGAGGTAAAAAGCTCTGCGGATCTAGCCGCAAAGATAGAAATTTTGTTAAACGACGAAAATTTAGCCGCACAGATGGGGCGAAACGGGCGAGAGCTTGCCGTGCGCGAGTTTGACGAGCGAGCGGTCGCTAGGAAATATATAGAAATTTACAGGAAATTTATCGATGTATAGAGCGTTTTTTAAGCGATTACTGGATATTTGCGGTGCGATTTTTTTGATCGTGCTGACGCTGCCGATCATGGCGGTCGTTGCGGTTTTGATATATTTTAAGGTGAGCAAGGACGTCATTTTTACGCAGGCGCGCCCGGGTTTGCACGCTAAAATTTTTAAAATTTACAAATTTAAAACGATGAGCGACGAGCGCGGCGCGGACGGCGAGCTACTGCCTGACGAGATGCGCCTGAGCGGCATCGGCAAGACCATCAGAAGCTTCAGCCTTGACGAGCTACCCCAGCTTTTTAACGTGCTAAAGGGCGATATGAGCTTCATCGGGCCGCGTCCGCTTCTAGTTGAGT
>NZ_CALINL010000101.1 GCF_938045225.1 uncultured Campylobacter sp. | reverse complement strand
AAATTAAGCTAAAGTAGCTTTTAGCATCCAAATAGCTTTTTCGTATTTTGCGATCTTATCTTGCGCCATAGTTACGGTCGTGCTGTCTTTTGCTTCCTCAGCGACTTCTTCTAGCTTTTTAAATTCGCCCAGCAAGTGCTCGTACTCGGCCAAAACGCCTTTTAGAACTTCGGTTGGAGTGTAGCTATCTTTATTTTCTGTTTTTGGATGGGCTAGTTTGTTTAGCTCTTCCAACTTTGTAATGGCTCTACCGCCTAGCTGTATAGCGCGCTCAGCGACGTCATCAAATATCTCTGCCATATCTTCGTACGCTTTTTCGGTGTATTCGTGCACGCTAAAGAACTGAATGCCTTTTACATACCAGTGGTAGTCGTGAAATTTAACGAATAACGCATGAGCGTCGGCCTGGATTTGATTTAATTGAGTAACAACTTTTGACATTTTGTCTCCTTTGGTTTGATTTATGGTGAAATTATAGCACATAAAACTTAAAGAAAAATAATTTGCAAATAATAAAAATTATTGTTTTGTAGCTAGAGTTGAGAAATTGTATACATTATTTTGCTAAATGCAGATAAGTATCAATATGGTGTATAAAAAATTATCTTTTGATTGGTCGGAATTATTCCTTTTGAGAAGTTTTGGTGTTAAATTTAGGATATTTGGGGATGAAAATTCTGTAATTAGATGGCAAAGGTTTGCAAATTTGTATTGCAAATCATGTGGCTATATACGAGAGAAGATATAAAATTTGCACGTAAATGCATTTGTTGTGTTATTTTATGTGTTAAACATGTTGATAAGTAAAAATCACAAATTTACAGATAAATTTCACTTGCCAGGCTTAATCGTAAAAAACGGAGTTTGTCTAAATTTACCTCTCAATAACGTTTGTTGGTATTAGAAAGAGGCTCAGATAAGGCAAATTTATCGCATGCCTTGATAAGTGCTAAAGATCGCATAATATTATGCAAATTTGCGACCCAAATTATCGTAATGCCATAAAAGCAAACAGCAAAGCGACTCGTTATTTTGTTTGCCAACGCAGATGGATGCGCATAAATTCCTGCCTCAAATTTGCCAAAATAAAGCCACGACAAATTTAAACTTAAATTTGCCGACGATACCGCAAATTTAAGTTGCTAGTTTCAAAATTTACGAGACTAACGGCTTATTTGCCGCAGCTTCATAAAGCAAAATCCACATAAATTTACGCCGCAGCCTTTATTTTCCGGCCGTCAGCATCGTCTTTAGTATGCGTTTACCAACCTCGACACCCGGCTGATCGTAGGTGTTTATGCCTAGCATTATGCCAGTAGCGGACGTGAGTAGTTCGAAATAATAAATCAAAAATCCCGCGCTCGCTTCATCTAGTCGCTCAAGCTCGATGACGTCCACGCTGATGCCTTCTTGCACTAGCGCATGCATGGTGGCGCTACACTGGGCGTTGATTAGCTCACCCAAATTTAGCCCGTTTACGAAGTCGCAGCCCTCAAGGCCGTTTAGGCTAATGCTCGGTATCACCGTGTTTGCATCTGCGGCGGCTACCTTTATGAAAGTTACCGTTTTGTCCTTCACGCCGTCCATGATGAGCTGCAAAAAGCTGTGCTGATCGCGCGAGCCGATGAGTCCGACCGGCGTGAGTCCGTAGCGTTTGTAGCCCTTTTTCTTGCCCAGGCTCTCCGCCCACAGCTGCACGTACCAGTCGTTAAACTCCAAAAATCTATCGCCGTAGCTAAATATCACGTTGATCTTGGCGTTTTTGTGCGTCGCGTAGTGGTAGGCTTTTTGTAGCAGCGTATCGTCGCCGTCCTCTAAAAATCGCCTTTTACACGCCCGCGCGCCTTCTAGCAGCGCCGCTGCATCGTATCCGCACAGCATTAGCGGTACCAGACCGATCGCGCTAAGCACGCTAAATCTACCGCCGACGTTTTTAGGGATATTAAAAAATTTGATGCCGTTTTGCTTAGCGTAGGCCTCTAGCGGCGAGGCTGGATCGGTGATGACGATGAAATTTTGGCTCAAATTTGACGGCTTAAAGCGCTCCAAAATACACTTAAATAGTGTGATCGTCTCGATCGTGGTGCCTGATTTTGACGAGATGATAAAAAGCGTCTCGTCAAATTTTATGCTCTCGCAAACGCTCTCAAAGCTAAAGGCGTCCACGTTATCAAGAAAATAAAGCTCTCGCTCGTGGCTCCTTTTTGCGCCTGATAGCATCGTTTTTAACGCCTTGACGCCCAGGCTGCTACCGCCGATGCCTACTAGCACTACGCTTTTTATGTGCGTGAGCGTCGTTTCAAATTCGGCGATTTCGCTGAGCAAATTTGCGCCGATTTCGGGCAGGTGGTAGTAGCCGATCTCGCCGCCTTTTAGCTCGTCGTTCATGCGTTTGGCGTAGGAGCCGATCGCGCTTAGCGGCGTTTTTTCGAAAAATAGCTCATTTTTTAGCATTTTTACCTAGCTCGTAGAAGAAATTGGTCGCTTGCACGAAGCCCTCGACGCTACCGCAGTCAAAGCGCTTGCCTTTAAATTTATACGCTAGCACCATGCCGTCTTTGGCCTGCTCTTTTAGCGCGTCGGTGATTTGCACTTCGCCGTTTTTGCCGGGCTTGGTGCGCTCTAGGATCGTGAAGATGTCAGGCGTGAGGATATAGCGGCCGATGACGGCTAGGTTGCTTGGGGCTTCCTTTGGATCTGGTTTTTCGACCATGTCGCCAACCATGAGCAGATCGTCCTCGATCGCGCGGCCCGTGACGATGCCGTAGTTTTTGCTCTGCTCGATAGGCACCTCCATCACGGCGACTATGCTGCAGCGGTATTTTTCGTAGATTTTTACCATTTGAGATAGCACGCCTTCGCCCTCTTCGTTTTTGCCACCGACAAAACTGATCACGGTATCGGGACGATATTGT
>NZ_CALINL010000100.1 GCF_938045225.1 uncultured Campylobacter sp. | reverse complement strand
CGTATATGAAATACGTAACCGAAACGGGTTTAAAATTTTAAAGCTTGAAATCCGTAAAGCGCGGGGAATCTTAGATTTAAATTCGATTGATTTCGCTACTGCGGGCATTATACACAAACCAGCTTAGTATCATCACAAGACAAAACGCCCCAAACACCGCAAAAAACGCAAAATTCGCCCACGAGTAAAATTTGATAAATCCAGCCTCGTTCGTCGCGCTAAAATCAGGCGCAAAAAGGCTCGGGCAAATTTCATTTAGCGGTAGCGCAAAAGGAAAACTAATCTCGCTAACGCCGCTAAAATCGCTCGTAGAGTAATCAAGCCCAAATATCACGCCCAAAAAAATCAGGAAAAATCCCGCAAGCTTGACGCCAAAAACCTTAGGCGTGCACATCGCCACGCACACGCCAAACGCAGCAAATAGCGTCGCAAAGCGCAGCTTCACCACGAGCGCGTCCGCAACCGCGCCGCCCAAAAACAGCTCGCACAATATAAATTTGATCGCCAAAACCGCGAGCAACGCCGCCCAAAACGCTCGCCTTCGCTGCAAGTTATAAACAAAGCAGACAAAGCCCTTATTTTCGATATTGTAGTCCATTATTTTGCTAGCAGCTCCTTCACTGCCGCCGCCATCGCGTCTACCGAGCCGATCGCCTTCACGTTTATGAGATACTTGCCGCCGACCACGTATGCGGGCACGCCCTGGATCTTCGCCACGTCGTAGCTATCGTCCCATGTTTTTAGGATCTCTTGCGCACGCCGGCTAGCTAAAGCCTTGTCGTAGTCCGCATCGCTCACGCCCGCCGCGCTAAGAGCCTCTTTGATAAACCTAGCCTTATCTTTGCCGCCGTTAAAATCGTCGTCCTTGTCGTGAGTGGCCTTGTAGATCGCAAATTTTGCCTTTTTAAATTTGGACTTGTCGCTAAGCAAGCTAACGTCGCTAACCTCGTCCAAAACGATCATCGCGGCAAAAATTTTGCTCGCCGTTTCGCCTAGCTTGCCCTTGGTTTTTAGGTGATACGGGATAAATTTGACTCCGTCTAGCTCGCTAAATAGCTTTGGCGTGACGCTTCGGTCAAATTTGTAGCAGTGGACGCACTCGTAGCTAAAGACCTTTACGACGCTATCTTTGGGTACGTTTAGAGGCTTTTCTAGCGCTTGGTATTCCGTGCCCTCCTCTAACGCGTTTGCACCTATGCCAAGCAGACAAACGGCGGCCAAAATTCGTATAAATTTAGAAAGCATTTTCATCAAATTCCTTTACGGTAAATTTTAAAGATTGTATAAAAGAAAGGGTAAATTTGAGATTAAAGCGAATAAAGCAGGGCTTCCCGCAGAAAAATATATAAAAAAGCAGGCTATACTATTAACACCGCTTGAGCAAGTAAGTTAATTTATCGCCACAAGCTCTATCTCTGATCTCGCTCAAGCTCAAATTTAATAGCAAGGATTGCACGCTCGTGGCTTAATTTTAAAGCATGCAATCCGCTTTAATTTAATAAATTTTACTTATCAAAGGCATGGATTATCCACTTTACGCGCTCAGGATCTGCGTGATCGAAAAATAGCGTCTTGCCTGTATCCAGCGCAGCGATAGCAGCCATATCATCAGGCGCAAGCGTAAAATCAAAAATGTCGAAATTTTGCTTCATTCGCTCGATTTTAACGCTTTTTGGAATGACGACGATGCCGCGCTGAATTAACCAGCGCAAAATAACTTGAGCCGAGCTTTTGCCGTATTTTTCACCAATGCCTGTTAGTACGGCGTTTTTAAATATATCGTTTTTACCCTCGGCGAAGCTAGCCCACGACTCAAACGCTATGCCGTAGCCATCAAGCACGCGCTTTAACGCTTCACGCTGAAAAAATGGATGACACTCAAGCTGATTTACCGCAGGGATGACGCCGCTGTTTTCGCACAGATCGACGATACGATCGGCGTAGAAGTTGCTAACGCCGATAGAACGAATGCGACCCTCTTTTTTAAGCCTACTCATCGCTCGCCACGCGCCATAGGTGTCGCTATATGGCTGATGGATGAGATACAGATCGAGATAATCAAGCCCTAGCTTTTTCATCGACGCATCAAAGGCTTTTAGCGCTCTATCCTCGCTTACGTCGCTCACCCAAAGCTTCGTGGTGATAAAAAGCTCCTCGCGTTTCACGCCACCGGCTATCGCCGTTTTAACCGCCGCGCCAACGCCATCTTCGTTGCGATAAGACTGCGCAGTGTCAATGAGGCGGTAGCCCACGCTAATTGCGTCCTCAACACATCTTTGAGCCTCCGCAGACTCCACCTGATAGACTCCGTAGCCTAAAATCGGCATTTTGTTGCCGTCGTTTAAGCTTACGAATTCCATTTTGCTCCTTTACTAAAAAAATTCATCTTATATAAAAATTTAAAATTTCGCGCTTAAGTCGTAAAATTCTATCCGCACCAAAGCGACAGGTGAAATTTAAAAGCCAAATTCCAACCCACCGCGAAATTTTAATAATTAAAGATATTCGGATCAATCACCAGCGCGCGGTATGCCACGTCGTCTCTCGATGCAGACTCCACGTCCATCTCAAATTTGATGTCGTTTGTTTTCGGGTCGATCTCCACGAGCACCATTTTGATCGTCTTATCGGGCTTTAGCAGATAGACGTTTGAGCTTGAGATAAAATACGTGCTTTTATCCTTTTGCCACTCCACAACGCTCGTAACCGCGCTATAGAAGTCAAATCCGCGCTCCTTGCCAAACTCCCACGTCTGCTCGACCGTGCCTTTTTTCTCGTCGATCTTATACTCGACCGCGCGAGAGTATTTTTCCTCTTTTAGCGCAGGCTGCTCCATACCGCGGCCGTCACCGTTGTCAAATACACTGATGTGCTTTACGCTGCCCTTGTTATCGTAGCGCGGAGTGAGCCACGCGGTGTGCTGCGTCCACGACCAGTCGAAGTCGCCCTCGCATTTTGAGTTTTCGCATTTGATCTTGTTGCCGTTTTTATCCACGGGCACTAGCACTTTTTCTTTAAAGTCCGCGCTCCAGCCCTCAGGCGATGCGAGGATCCATTTTACCTTTTTGTCGCGGCCGATCTTCACGATGCCTTGGTGGCGAAGCGAGAGGATGATGCCGTCGTCGCTAGGGTCATATGAGATGGAATTTACGTGCGCCCAGTTGCGTCCCGTGCCGGTCGAGGTCACATCGCCGAAAGGTAGATCGTCGCTGATTTTGATCTCTTTGGCGTCCATATCGATATTTAGGCACACGGCGCGAGCGTCAAGAGCCTTGATTAGGCTGCTGCGGTAGACGTTTTTGCCGAAAATTTCATTCAGATCCCACTCGTCCACGACCTTGCCGCTGCCGTCCACTTCGATGATGTGATCTCTGATCGTGTGCGAGAGTCTGCCGTCTGCGTGGTGGTAGTTGTATTTACCGACGCGAAGCAGCAAGTGATCGCCTTTTAGCGGCATAACTTCGTGGCTAAGATCGATGTAGCCGCGCGGTAGCTCGCGATTATATACCTCTTTACCCATCATATCGTAGCGCATATATCGCTGCGCCATACCCCAGCTCAGATCGCCGTTTGGCAGCTGATGAAAGCCCATCATCATGCCCCCGTCCATCACCCTACGCTCGCTGCGATCGTAAAATTTCTGATAATCCAGATACCATCTGACCTCGCCCTGAGTATCGACGACGAAATTTTCTGTAAAGTCGTTCCAGCTAGCCGCACCGCCGTTTTTCCAATCAAGCGGCTTATAAACGCTCGTGATGGTGTTGTTGATGAGATAGAGCCTGTTTTTAAACGCAGGATCGACCTTTTTAACCTTCATCTTTTGCATGTGGCTAAATCTATAATCGCGGCTATACGTCACGATCGGCTGGGCGTAAATTTTATACTTTTCGACCTTCTTTTCGCCGTTAAAAACGTAGCTTACTTCGACCTCGTTTAGATAGTCCGGATACAGCCCCCAGATCGGCACGCCGTCGTGCGTCAGCAGCGCATGCTCGGAGACGTTATAGGCGATGTCGATGCCGCCGCCAGGTTTACCCAGCACCCGCACATGGATATCCTTGATGTCCTTGCCCGCGCGATCAATGATAGCGGTTAGAGGCGCCACGTCGTAGGGGTTGATAAACACCGAGCCAAGCTCGCCTTGAGTTTTTACCTGATGTGCCAAAACGCCCGCACTCGCCGTCTGCGGCACCGCTATAAACGCGCCGCCTATCAAGGCCGCAGCCAAAACGATAGAACCGAAAAAATTCTTACGCATATTCGCTCCTTTTGGGATAAATTTAGCTAATTTTACTACTATCAAATCACATAATAATCACACTAGCTTTAGATTTTACTTAAATATCAAATTTAAAGCTAAATTTTAATATAAAGGCTTAAATTTTAGAATGGGGTCGAGCCGGATAACGGGTCAAATTTTGATATAATTAGCCCAAATTTATCAAATTCAAGGAGAAAAAATGCCTTTCATAAACGTAAAAATGGCAGGCCCGGAGCCGACAAAAGAGCAAAAGCAAAAGCTGGTCGAGGAGATGACCGACACCATGGTGCGAGTGCTGGGTAAAAGTCGCGAGCGAGTGCAAATTTATATCGAAACATACGACGCAAGCTCGATAGGCTCGGGCGGCAAGACGCTTGAGGAGATCAGAAAGGAGCAAAAATGAGCGAATTTTCTAAAGAGGATTTGGAGCGAAAAATCACGCTAGTAGCGGGCGATACGGCGCCGGAGTTTAGCCTAGAAAACAGCGACGGCGTAAGCGTCAGCCTAAAAGACTTCGTCGGCAAAAACGTCGTGCTGTACTTTTATCCAAAGGACAACACCCCGGGTTGCACGACCGAAGCATGCGAATTTAGCGCGCTTTACGACGACTTTATAGCCAAAGACACCGTGATCGTGGGCGTTAGTCCCGATAGCGTCAAGTCGCACGCCGGCTTTGCGCAAAAACAGAGCCTAAAGCACATCCTACTAAGTGACCCCGCGCACGAAGTCGCCAAACTCTACGGCGTCTGGCAGGTGAAGAAAAACTACGGCAAAGAGTATCTAGGTATCGCACGCTCGACCTTTGTGATCGGTAAAGACGGCAAGATCGCGAAGGTGTATAAGAGCGTGAAGGCAAAGGAGCATGCGGCAAAGGTGTTGGCTGATCTCGTGAAGTGATTGCGGCTCGTCTTTTTGCCCTATACTTCGTTACTTTTAAATTTGGCTCGGTCATTACCGACGAGGTAACTCCCGTCGCCAAATTTAAAAGCGCCTCGTCTAGAACAAAAATCCTACGCCTTATCTTTTTCTATTCAAATTTGGAGTCAAATTTACAAATTTTATTCGCTAAGACTCGTACCCTGAAAATGTCAAATTTAAATTTGCGACGCTTTGCCTGTAAGGCAAGGCAGTGTCGCCACATCTCACGCGCAGTGGGGTTGGAGATGGCTTGGGAGAGGGTCTGTCTCGGACAGTTACGAGCGCGAAGTAAAGGAAGGCGACGCTTCGTAAGTAGGTTTGCTTGCGGTTACGAGCCGCAGGCGAAGTAAAGCCCCTTCCTCCTTAACAAGGAAGATTGATTTGTGCAAAAAAATCTAATTTATAATGCCAAATTTGACAAAACCAAATTTAGCATTGTAAATCTGCGGGTCTCGGCAAGTAAAATTTAAAATATTCCCCGCAAATTTAACCTAAAAATCCTGTCAAATTTCCGCTCAAATTTTTGATAACGATTATTTTCTAATTATCAAAATATTTATAATGGAGGAGTAATATTTCAGTTATTAAATAATTTTAAAGGAGAAAAAATGGTTAAGTTACAAGAAAAATACGGCCTTTTTATAAATGGCGAATTCGTCCCCGCAAGCAGCGGCAAGACGCTAGATACGTTTGATCCCGCCACTGGCAAAAAGCTAGCCGCGATCGCGGACGCGAGCAAAGAGGACGTGGATGCGGCGGTTAAGGCCGCGCGCGAAGCGTTTAAGACGTTTCGCCATAGCACCGTAAGCGAGCGAAGCAGAATTTTGCTCAAAATCGCCGATATAATCGACGCAAACAAAGACTTTTTGGCTACGGTCGAGACGATGGATAACGGCAAGCCTATCCGCGAGACACTAAACGTGGATGTGCCGTACGCAGCGGAGCATTTTAGGTATTTTGCAGGCGTGATCCAGGGCGAAGAAGGTAGCGCGAACGTACTCGAGGAAAAGCACCTCTCACTCATCTTGCGCGAGCCTATCGGCGTCGTAGCGCAGATCGTGCCGTGGAATTTCCCGTTTTTGATGGCGGCATGGAAGCTAGCTCCGGTCATCGCCGCGGGCGACACGAGCGTGCTAAAACCGTCGTCTGAAACGAGCTTGAGCGTGCTAGAGCTAATGCGCCTCATCAAAGACGTACTGCCAAAAGGCGTCGTAAACGTGATTACGGGCAAAGGCAGCGGCGCGGGCGAGTTTTTGCAAAAACACAGCGGCATCGACAAGATCGCATTTACCGGCTCGACCGAGATCGGACGCGAGATCGCTATCTCTGCAGCTGAAAAAATCATCCCTGCAACGCTCGAGCTAGGCGGCAAATCAGCCAACATCATCTACGCCGACGCGGACTTTGATCTAGCTCTAGACGGCGTTCAGATGGGCATTTTGTTTAACCAAGGGCAAGTTTGCTGCGCGGGCAGCAGGATATTTGTCGAGGAGAAAATTTACGACAAATTTATCGCCGCGGCGGTGGAGAAATTTAAAAACCTAAAAGTCGGCGATCCTCTGGATCCAAAGACGCAGATGGGCTCTCAAATCAACGCCAAACAAGCCGCCAAGATCGTCGAGTATATCAACATCGGCGTCAAAGAGGGCGCTAAAATCGCCGTCGGAGGCAAACTAGCGGCTGCGGGCGATAGCTTCGTCGAGCCGACGCTGCTAGTGGACGTGAGCAACGATATGCGCGTAGCCAGAGAGGAGATCTTCGGCCCTGTGGGCGTCGTGATCAAATTTAAAAACGAGGACGAGCTGATAAAGATGGTAAACGACAGCGAATACGGCCTAGGCGGCGGCGTCTTCACGCAGGACATCACTCGCGCTATCCGCACCGCGCGCGCGATGGAGACGGGCCGCGTGTGGATAAACTGCTACAACCAGATCCCGGCGGGCAGCCCATTTGGCGGCTACAAGAGCTCTGGCATAGGCCGCGAAACGCACAAAGTCATCCTCGAGCACTACACTCAGATGAAAAATATCATGATAAATTTGACGGGCAAGGTTAGTTCGTTTTATTAAAATTTTGCTTAATGCAACGTTGGGTCGGGCGGTTTGCTCGACCTTTTTTGGATTTGACGAAGCTCTTATAAATTTGAATAAATTTAAAACCGATTTTTATCTACTTTCGTTTTAAATTTAATATCAAGCCGGTGATTTTAAATTAAACAAAATCACTCCCCGAACTGCAAATTTAGCCAAATTTGGTTTTATGCATTTTGATCGTTAAATTGCCAAATTTTAGAAGCCGGACTCTCGCAACTCATTACAAATTTTTCCGCAAATTTGCCGAAAAACGATACTCCGAACCGGCCTGCACAATCACGTCTAAAAAATCGCCCACGCGCGTAGTATAAATGCCGCCCGCACAGCTCACGCCTCTATCAAAAAGCGCTTTAGGCGACATCAAAACAGTTGGACCTACGACGATGACGTCGGCACCGCTCTTTTTTAGACTCAATATCTCCTCCAGCGTGTCGTTTAGTAGCGTGACGACGGTTATGCTGAGATTGTCGGCCGCCCCGATCGCGTCCACAGCCTCTTCTTGCGGTAAAAGCACTTGAGATCATCGACTTTTAGCGCGCTCTTATCAAGCTCCAAAATGTAAAAATCCAGGCTGCTTTCATTATAAATTTGATATAAGGCACCAGTGCACCCACGATCACGCTAAACGAGCTGCGCTTGATAGCTAGCTCGTCAAAAGGATCGGCCTTAAATTTAGTCACATAGGACTACCAGAGCGCTCATAACACGTCTGCAAAAGCACGATTTAGAACAGGCTACAGTCATGGGCTTTTAAAAGGCCTGCCGCTAATTAATCCTTTAAAAGCGTTTTTACGTTTTTGCCGCAGATGTTGCCGGAATTTGGCATTACCGCGGTTTGCGACGGACAGCAAACGGCCTGCGGAAAGGACTTTAGTGGGGTGAAGCTCACGCCGCAAACGCCATTGCTTAGCTTTACGCCCGTGAAAAACAGCCCTACCACAACGCGCTGCACGTTTAAATTTTTTATTTCGTTGCCCAAATTTTTATAAATTTGATCTAGGATGTCGCTTAAAATTTGACCCACGATAGACTCCCTTGCTGATATAGATAGCAAATTTACGGAAATTTTATAGCAAGCGGTTTGAAATTTTATTAATCCATATCGTAGCCGAAGCAGACGGCACTCTGCGGCGCAAATTTAGTCAAATTTTAATGCTAAAAAATTTAAAATGATTGTTCTGGTGGTATCATAAAATAAATCAGAAAACTCTTGAACAAACTGTATTTTTAAAATGGATTGATCTTGAAAATAAAATTTTAAAGAAGTTCTTGGATGGTGCGGATGAAAGGACTTGAACCTTCACGCCGTGGGGCACCAGATCCTAAGTCTGGCGTGTCTGCCAATTTCACCACATCCGCACAACAATAATAAAATGGTACGCCCATCAGGATTCGAACCTGAGGCCTACGGCTTAGAAGGCCGTTGCTCTATCCAGCTGAGCTATGAGCGCATAAAAACAAAGTGGCGCGCCCGATAGGAGTCGAACCCATAACCTACAGATCCGAAGTCTGTCGCTCTATCCAATTGAGCTACGAGCGCCCAAGTGGGGTGAGTGATGGGAATCGAACCCACGACCCTCAGGACCACAATCTGATGCTCTAACCGACTGAGCTACACTCACCATCTAACAAATGGTCGGGGTGAAAGGATTCGAACCTTCGGCCCTCTGGTCCCAAACCAGATGCGCTAACCAGCCTGCGCTACACCCCGAGGCATTGCGAGTTTAGCCTACTTATTGAAAAGGCGCATTGTAGCCAAAAAAATACTCTTTGTCAAGAAAAATAAGCTTAAAATTGAAAATTTGCAAAAATTTTCGCTTTAACCCGCACAAATTCGGCTAAGAACAAATTTGGTGTAAAAGAAAAAAGTTAGCCCGATCAGCCAAACGTTAAAAAACATCGCCTTAAAAAGATCTTGCAACTCGCCGCCAAAAACATCGGCTACAAGCGAGTAGAGCGCTATTTGTAGCACTACCTGACGGGTAAAATTTAAAACAAAAACCGCCGCCGGTCTTTTTACGCCTTGAAGCGTCGAGCCGGAGAGATTTATGAGTGCGTAACCCATAAAAGCCAGCGAATTGACCGCAAAATAGCTCCTCGCCGCACTCACGACCTCAGGCGTCTCGTCAAAAAACCCAACCAAAATCCCGCCGAGCCCCAGGCAAAAAGCCGCCGCAAAAATACAGTAAACCGTTAAAAATTTGACCGCATAGGCGTAGCAGCCGCGCACTCTGGCGTATTCGCACGCACCTAAATTTTGCGATACGATACCAAGCACCGCCGATGCGATGCCAGTCGTGGGCAGCATTACGATCTGCTCGATGCGAAGAGCTAGGCCATAGCCTGCGACCGCATGCGTGCCGTAGCGGCTGATAAAATGCATGAGCACGAGTCCGCCAAGCGACATCGAAAGGTAGTTTAGGCACGCTGGCAAGGCTTGGGCTAAAATTTTACGGTAGATGGCGAGCTCGGGCGCAAATGAGCGTAAATTTAAAAAATTTATCATACCCGTTTTTGCGACTTTGACGCCTAAAAATAGCGAGCCTAAAAGCTGCACCGAAGCCGTTGCCAGCGCTATCCCGCCGATACCCAGTCCGCAAAAATCCACGTAAAAAAAACA
>NZ_CALINL010000099.1 GCF_938045225.1 uncultured Campylobacter sp. | reverse complement strand
CGAGCTAAACCGCGTGATAAAACTCTGGAAAATGCACGAGAAAGACAACGACGAAAACCCGTATAAATCGCTGTACAACTACATCCATCCGCTGGTTTTCGGCGCAGTAGACCGCGCTAGCTCGCTCTCGCTAAAGATTTGCTGCGAGCTTTTGCGCTACCATATGACCGACGAATCAAAGATCCAAAACATCTCCGAGCGCCTAAACAGCGACTATCCGGCGCATGATTATCCGATACTTTTCCGCGAGGCCGAGGAGATCGGACTGCACGTGCAAAAGATGGACAACGAGCTAAACGAGATGCTTCAGGAGCTCACGCTTCTTTACTCCGAGATGGGACAGCGCGCGTTTACCGACTACGACGAGAACAGCTACCACGACAACAACATCGCCAACATCATCGAGGCAAACGGCAAGCAGATTTATTATCAGATCGACAAAGACTGGTTCTATCGCCCCGACGAGCGCCGCTGGAACGTGATGAACGACGAGAGCTCGTGGCGTAAAAACGAGCTAGTGGGCGGCAAACTCAAAAATACTATTTATCATTTATGGTGATATTTTGAGTTTTATTTTTTGGTTTTTGATATTTTACGGGATTTACTATCTGGTTTCAAATTTTAGCCAAAATCCCGTAAATTTAGGCGGCTCGCAAAAAAGAGCGATGTTTGAGGAGGCTAAATTTCTAGTTAGCCTGCTTGCTAAAGTCGCCAAAAGCGACGGCAGGGTAAATGAGCTAGAGGCTCGCCTCATCAGCGAGACGCTAGATGATATCACTCTAAGGCTCGGTAACGACGCAGCGATGAGAGCGGAGCTAAAGCAGATCTATAACCGCGAAAAAGAGACGGTGCATAATGCCTATTTTATCGCTCGGCAGTACAGAGATCGCTTCCGTCTTGGCCAAGACGCCGCGGCTGCGAAGATATCTTTTTTACTAAATTTGGCCTATATAGACGGCGAATTTAGTAAAAGCGAGCATAACGTCATCGAGCAGATCGCTTTGGGATTTGGGCTTGACGAGAGCGTTTTTGAAGCGATACTGGCAAGGTTTGAGGCATTTTACGATCAAAGGCAGACGCGGAGAAATCCGTATGAAATGCGCACGAAAAGCCCGTACGCAGTGCTCGGGCTAAAAGATGGCGCGCCGTTTGACGATGTAAAAAAGCGCTACCGCGAACTCGTAAAAAAATATCATCCCGATATCCTTATGGGGCGCGGCGAGAGCGAGGAGATGATAGAGAAAAGTACCAGAAAACTGCAAGAGATAAATGAGGCGTATGAAACCATAAAACAAAAAAGCTAGCCTTTTGAGCGTCTTTAAATGAGTTTGAAAATTTTGGGACTGCGGCAGACTATCTGTCTAGCCTTGCCCAAAATTTTATGCACAACATTTAAATCCATCTCAAAATTCTACGCTTTTGGGTTATTAAAAATTTAATCAAATTTCGGTGCGGTATCTTGCGATGAATTTAAATGTTGCGACGAAATTTCAGACCGAAGATAGAACATTTAGTTCATCGAGGGAGGAAATTTCTAGCTCATTTAAAGGCGCGCAAGAGACAAGCCGTCCTAAGCTACTGAAGTCTAGCGATTATATTTCTTACGACTTCCGCTATCATCTCCACCGACGCTATCTCACAGTGCTCGTTTACAGAGTGGGGCGAATGGATGTTGGGGCCTATGGAGCAGGCTTGCAGCTCAGGCTGTTTTGCGACCAGCACGCCGCACTCAAGGCCAGCATGCACGGCGGCAAATTTCGCTTGCGGCTTTTGTTTTTGTAACTCCTCAAGCACCAGATGCGCGAAGTCGCTGACGTGCGGCGCCCAGTTCGCTGAGCGATCGGCTACTCTCACATCAAAGCCCAGCGCGCTAGCTAGCGTAGCGGTTTCAAAACCCAGATTTTCAAGCCCTTCGCGCTTCATCGCGCGTCCGAAAAAGTCAAACTCGATCACTTCACCCTTCTGCTTGACGGTCGAGAGATTTATGCTTTCATTTACCATGCCAAGCTGCGTGTCGTAGCTGCGCACGCCCTGAGCGAATGAGTTAATTAGTGCCAAAATTTTACCGCTGTTTACCAGTACGTCCGCTTCGCCCTCGCCCAGGCTCTTTACCCACGCCAGGCCGCGCTGCGCCGGCTCATGCGCACAGAGAGCCTTGCACACGGCATTTGCGGGGATCGAGTTGCTCCTCTCGCCAAAATCCAGACTGATTAGCTCGCAGCCCTCCTCGGCGAGGAATTTCGCTAGCAGCTTCGTCGCATTTGGGATATTTTTATGTATCTCGTTACCCGAGTGTCCGCCGCTAAGCCCCGTTACGCCGATCTCGTAAATTTTACCGCTCTTTTTAACGGTCTGCGCGCCTATTTTTGCGCTTACGTTTATACCGCCGGCGCAGCCTAACGTCACGCGGTCGTCCTCTTCGCTGTCTAAATTTAGCAGATTCGGCGATAAAATTTTACCTTTAAAGGCGTTTGCGCCCACGAGCCCGACCTCTTCGTCGTTGGTAAATAGACACTCTAAATTCGCAAACTCCCGCATCGCGCCCATCATCATCACCACGCCGATACCGTCATCGGCGCCTAGAGTCGAGTTTTTCGCCCTTAGGATGCCGTCCTCTTCGATCAGCTCTAAATTCGGCGCCGCGCCCACGCAAACCATGTCGTAGTGGCTTTGCAAGCAAATTTTAGGCTCGCCCTTTACGGCGTGGATATTGCCAGCCTCATCAACGTTTACGCTAAAGCCCTGAGAGCGTGCAAAATCCGCTAAAAACTCCCTCATCTGCTCCGTTTCGAAGCTGCAGTGAGGTATCTCGCACAGCCTCTTAAAATCGTTCATAACCTCGTTTTTTTGCATTTTTGCTCCTTAAATTTACTTAACGATCTCGCCCGTGTAGCCAGTCGTAGCCACCGCATCTAGCAGCTGCTTCTCGCTCACGCCGTCTTTCGTCTCGACGCGGGCGGTTTTGTCATGCAGGCTAGCCTTGGCGCTGATGACGCCGTCCACCTTTAGCAGGGCTTTTCGCACCATCGCAGTACACAGCGGACAGTGCATCCCCTCGACTTTGATGATGAAATTTTGATTTGCAAACACCACGCTTGCAAGCAGTAAAATAGATAGAATTTTATTCATAAATTTTTCCTAAAACTTCGGGGTATGATAGCAGAATAATCACAAAAATAGCTAAAAAAACGTAGATGAAGATCCACTTTTTACGGCGATTTGCGAGGTCGCAGGATTTTGGCTTTTTGAAAAAATAAAACGCACTCGCCGCAAAACAGATCGCGGCAAGTGCGGTAAAATAGGGCCTTAGCTCAGTTAGACTCTCTATCGCTTCCGAGCTAAGCAGGCTAAATGAGGCGCCGAAAATCAAAAACAAAAGCGCAGGCAGACAGCAAAGAGTCGCCGCAAGCGCGCTTACTACCGACGCCAGAGCTAGCCAAAAGCCCTTCATTTGAGCTCTTGCGACTTGTAGTCGTAGCTAAAATCTTTTGGAGAATAGTAATTTAGCACGTTGTCGTCCACTTCGCCGTAAGGATAGCCGAAGTTATTTAGCGGGAATTCCGCAGGCTTCGGCGATAGGACGAAGTCGCGCGCGTCGTTAAAGCCGATCCAGCACATCTCCCAGTTGCCGAATAAAAACTCGCGTACTTTGGCGAGCTTGCTATCGTCGTTGCTTAGCTTCTCGCCCAGGCGAACCTTCGCGACGTCCGCAGGATCGACAGGTATCCAGCCGTGGCCTTTTAGATAAAATTCAGCCCTGCAGTGCTGACCGCCCGAGATCGCTGCAAGACCCTTCTCATCGGCCTTTCCCATCTCGTTTGAAAATCTGCTCTGCCCTACTCTGATACCGAAAATCTCGCGCGCAGGGATACCTACGGCGCGGCAGAGTCCAACGAATACGGAGTTTATGTCGGTGCATTTGCCCACTAGCTTGCCGCTTTCAAGTATCGCTTTTACGTCGCCCGTGCCGCAGCCTAGGACGCTGTTATCGCGCTGCATGGTGTTTGCCACCCATGTGTAGATCGCTTTCGCGCGCTCCAGATCGCCTTTGATTCCCTTAGTGATCTCATCGGCTTTTTGCTTTACGATGCCGTCGTTTGGGATGTGCTGAGTAGGTTTTAGATAAAACTCCGTCTCAGGGCTTAGCTTTTCGTTCGGGTTAAATTTAACCTTGCTAAAGTCGGTGTTTCGCTCGAGGGTCTCGACTCTAAATTTAACGCTAAGCGTCGGCTTTGCCACCTCGGCGTAATCCACGTAAAGCGTCGGTATCGCGTCGTAGTTCACCGACGGATTGGCAAAATTGCCGTCAAATTTGATGTCGCTTACGCTCTGATACTCTCTGATGAACGGCAGCGGTATCCACAGCCTGGTTTTCTTGCCCGCCTCTAAAATTTCGTGATTTAAAGTGAGGTCAAAAACCCTCTTGTTGCCCATAGCCTTGCCGCCTCCAAAAACGGTGCTTGGAGTAGCCATAACGGCGCCTAAAATCGCAGTGTTTCTTAAAAAATCGCGTCTTTGCATGAAATGCCTTGTATAAATAATAGTTGCCCCGCAACTCTCGGGCGGTATTTTACTAACGAAAGGCTAAATTTGGCTTTAAATAGGGGTGTTTTCGCATGTCGTTTGGGCGTAGTCAAATTTGGATAATTTTTTAAATTTTACCGGCCGAGACCTACACCGAGAAAGTGCTAAATTTTGTTTGGTTAAAATTTATGTTGTTAAGTTGTATTTATTTGCATAGCGGCTTAATTTTAGAATTTTTAAGCTGCTGGTCTCGGTGGGTCAAATTTAAGCACTTAACTTCAAATTTGAATAGAAAAAGTTAAGGCGAAGTATCGTGAGATGATTTTTGGGGTTTTGAAGTTAAAATTTGACGAAGATAAGGCATGTAGC